>JAITBX010000098.1 GCA_031283405.1 Burkholderiales bacterium
AGCGCTTCATCGCACTTCGGGCAAAATTCGTGTTCACCGGCAAGATAACCATGCACCGGACAAATCGAAAACGTCGGCGTCACCGTGACATACGGTAAACGGAAACGCTCCAGCGAACGCCGCACCAAATCGCGGCAGGCGTTGGCGCTCGACACGCGCTCGGTCATGTACAGATGCAACACCGTGCCGCCGGTGTATTTGGTTTGCAAGGGTTCTTGCCGCGCCAGCGCTTCAAAGGGATCGTCGGTGAAGCCCACCGGCAACTGCGTCGAGTTGGTGTAGTACGGCGCTTCCGGCGTTCCCGCTTGCAGAATGTCGCGGAAACGTTTTCTGTCTTCCTTGGCGAAACGGTAGGTCGTTCCTTCCGCCGGCGTCGCTTCCAGATTGTAGAGATGTCCCGTCTCTTCTTGAAATGCGACCATCCGCGCGCGCAAATGGTTCAGCAGCTCTTCGGCAAAAGCGTGACCCCATTCAGTGGTGATGTTTTCCTTGTCGCCGGTAAAGTTGCGAATCATTTCGTTGACGCCGTTGATGCCGAGCGTCGAAAAATGGTTGCGCAGCGTTCCCAGATAGCGCTTGGTGTAAGGGAACAAGCCCTGATCGATCAGGCGCTGAATCACTTTGCGTTTGACTTCGAGACTTTCTTTGGCGATTTCGAGAAGGTAATCGAGGCGGCGGTACATCCCTTCACGATCGCCGGCGTAGAGATAACCCAGCCGCGCACAGTTGATCGTCACCACGCCCAGCGAACCGGTTTGCTCGGCGCTACCGAACAAACCGTTGCCGCGTTTCAACAATTCGCGCAGATCGAGTTGCAAGCGGCAACACATCGAGCGAATCATGTTGGGCTTCAGTTCCGAATTGAGGAAATTCTGAAAATACGGCAGCCCGTACTTGGCGGTCATCTCGAAGAGCAATTCGCAATTCGGATGATCCCAGTCGAAATCCGGCGTGATGTTGTAAGTCGGAATCGGGAAAGTGAACACGCGCCCTTTGGCGTCGCCGGTCGTCATCACTTCGATGTACGCGCGGTTGATCATGTCCATTTCTTTTTGCAGATCGCCATAGGTGAACGGCTGCTCGACGCCGCCGATGACCGGCGCCTGCTCGCGCAAATCTTCGGGACACACCCAGTCAAATGTCAGATTGGTGAACGGCGTTTGCGTGCCCCAGCGCGAAGGAACATTCAGGTTGTAAATCAATTCCTGAATGCACTGCTTCACATCGTCGTAGGGCATGTTGTCTTTGCGGATGAACGGCGCCATGTACGTGTCGAACGACGAAAATGCTTGCGCACCCGCCCACTCGTTTTGCAACGTGCCCAGAAAGTTGACGATTTGCCCGACCGCGCTGCTCATGTGCTTCGGCGGCCCCGCTTCCACTTTGCCGGGCACCCCGTTCAATCCCTCAAACAGTAACGTGCGCAACGACCAGCCGGCGCAATAACCGGCCAACATATCGAGATCGTGAATGTGCACGTCGCCCTCGCGGTGCGCCTGCCCGATCTCCGGTTCATACACATGGTCGAGCCAGTAATTGGCGACCACTTTGCCGGACACATTCAGGATCAGGCCGCCCAACGAATAACCTTGATTGGCGTTGGCGTTGACCCGCCAGTCGCGCTGGTCGAGGTATTCGTCGATGGCGTTGGCGACGTTGATGAGCGTCTTTTGGGTGTCGCGTAGCCGTTTGTGTTTTTCGCGATAGACGATGTAAGCGCGTGCCGTCACATAATAGCCGGCGGCGATCAGCGTTTCTTCGACGCGATCCTGAATCGCTTCGATCGTCGGCACACCGTCCGGCGCCTTGTACGCCAGCACCCGACCCACCTGCGACGCCAGCCGTTGCGCTTCGCTCTCGTCGAACTCGCCGGTCGCATTGCCGGCTTTCGCGATCGCTACCGCGATCTTCTCCAACTCGAACGGCACCCGCGAACCATCGCGCTTGACGATCTGACGCGGCAACAAAACGGATTCGCCAAGAATGGCAGAGGAGGAAGATGAGGCTGACGGCAAATCGAGCATGATTCTTCTTTCGGGAAAAAGTTCAATCCGGGCAGTACAACAAACCGCGCGGGCGCTAAAAAACAAAACTGCACAAAACGACGTAAAACGGCGTAAAGCACTTGAAAATACGGCAAAAATCCCGCCGGCAACCGTGCTTTCCGGCAACACCGGAACCGCTATATCTAGCGGCGCTTGATAATTCTACCTCAATAAATGGTAGAAAAGAACAGGGGCGACCGAATTTTTTCTTCCTTTCTTTTTGGGGTGAACGGGCGGGCGAAAACCTCGACACCAAGCCTTTTCGGTGTGTGTAAAACGCAACATCCAAACACAACACGCAAACGCAATATCCGGCGACCGCCATGACCTGTCTTGCAAACATCCCTGCCGATAAAGGCATCGGTCGCTCGCCCCGATCGCTCGCTGATTGTTTGCCTTGTTGGATTCCCCCGTGCTATCATTTGAAAGTAAAATTTGTGCTTATCAACCGCTTACCCGCGTTGGCATTATTGTTATTGTGGGTGCGATAAGCAGCAAACTGTCGCAGCGATCGGGTCGCAGTGACCATACCCACCCAACAAGATTTTTGATTCTAAGCTAAGCGCGAGGGGGATCCTATGCGTATTCTGGTACTTGAAGACGACGTCGCCCAAGGAGACGCCTTGATTTCCCTGCTGGGGCAATCCGGGCACGAGGTGCATGCCTTCATTCGCGGCGACGATGTGATGCGAATATTGCGCCGCGAAATTTTTGATCTGGCGTTGCTCGACTGGAAAACCCCGGGCGCTACCGGACGAGAGGTGTTGACGTGGATCCGTGAGCAACTGTTGGAGCCGTTGCCGGTCATTTTCATATCACAACAAGACAACGAAGCCGATATCGTCGATGCGTTGACGGCAGGCGCCGACGACTATCTGATCAAGCCGATTCGCTCCGCCGAACTGATGGCGCGCATCGCGGCGGTCATGCGGCGGCACGCCAGTAATACTGATCCTTCGCAGCAAATGATTTTGCGCGTTGGCGGCTTGGTGCTCGATCGCAACGTTCGGACGGCGACGCTCAATGGTCGCCTGATTGAACTGACTCAAAAGGAATTTGAGTTGGCCTGGTATTTGTTCCGCCATCTCGGCCAACTGGTGTCGCGCATTCAGACCCTGCAAGCCGTTTGGGGAGGCTCCGAGTCGATCAGTTCACGAACGCTGGACACCCATATCAGCCGGTTGCGCCGCAAACTCGAACTGACTCCGGAAAACGGCTTTTGTCTGATTTCCGTCTATGGCTACGGTTACCGCGTCGAATACATCGAGGCGGAAGCGCTCTAAGGCATGTTAACATGCTAAAATGTTTCATTGCCTCCCATGACGCTCATTCGTTTCACTGCCGTTGCTTTTTTTCTCAGTTTCTCGGCGCTGTCGTTGCACGCGACCGAGCCGGTCGATGTTGTTCCCGACTCCATCGAATACATCGTACAGCCGGGCGACACCGTCAGCAATCTCTCTGAGCGTTACCTCGGAGGGCGCGCTCGCTGGGGCGCCATCGAAAAAGCCAATCCCGGCCTCGACATTCACAAACTGCGCCCGGGGCAAACGCTGCGTCTGCCTGAAAACCGCGTTCAGTCGGCCGCCAAAACTGCCAAAGTGCTGAAAATCAACGGCAGCAAGACGCAAAGCGACGGCGTTGATTTGCAGGAAGGGCAAGAACTGGCCGCCGGCGCCGTGATCGAAGTGGGCAACGACAGTTTCGTGACTTTGCAGTTGAACGATGGCAGCATTCTGATCGTCGAACCCAACACCCGCGCCCGCCTCGACGAACTGCGCCAATTGTCCACCGGCTCCCAGCGCTCCTCGGTGTATGTCGATCGTGGCCGCGTCAACGTCAAAGCCGCGCCGCAAACCAAGCCGGGGGCGCGTTTTGAGATTACCACGCCGAGCGCCACCACCGCCGTGCGCGGCACCCAATTCCGGGTCGGCAAGAAAGAAAATACGGCAACCGTCATCGAAGTCGATGAAGGGCGCGTTCATGTCGCGTCGGCAAGCGCCAACAAAAAACAAAAAAGCAGAAAGAGCCTCGACAAAGGCGTTAACGTTGCCGCCGGTCAGGGCAGCATCGTTGCCGACGGCCAGCCGCCAAGCGCGCCCGTTTTCCTGTTGCCGCCGCCGGATTTGAGCGCCTTGCCCGGACAATACACGCAGCCTGTTCTGGAAATCGTTTTCCCGCCCGTCGCCAATGCCGTGGCTTATCGCGTTTCCGTGGCGCGAAACGTCGAGTTCAACGATCTCATCGCCCTCAACGAAAACACGTTGCCGCAACTCAAGATCGTCGATATTCCCGACGGCCAATACTTTCTGCGCGCCTGCGCCATTTCCGCCGATGGGCTGCACGGGATTGAAGCCAGCGCCACCTTCCTGCTGCACGCTCACCCCGAACCGCCGTTTGCTACTTCGCCGGTTCTCGACAACCACGTCGCCGCCGGAACGGTCACACTGAATTGGACAGCGCCGCAAGATGCCGCCGCTTACGATATCCTCATCACCCGCGACGGCCAGCCCCTTCCGGTCATCGAGCGCCATCGGGGAACGTCTTACGCGCTGGACGCCGCGCCCGGCCTCTACCTCTGGCAACTGGCCACCCGCGACGCCGCCGACTCTTTGGGGCCGTTCAGCCGGCAAAGCGCTTTCACCGTTATCGAGCCGCCCAGCGCGCCGGTCGCGCAAGCCGCGCTCGCCGGCGACGACAACACCCTGACGCTGGCTTGGGAAGGAACCTCCGGCCAAACCTACCATTGGCAACTCGCTGCCGACAGCGATTTCTCGTCGATTCAGAAAGAAGGCAACACCCCCACCCCCAACATCGAACTGGCGGCGCTGCCCGCCGGAACCTACTTCATCCGGTTGCGCACCACGACCAGCGAAGGCGTCGAAGGACCGTACGGCGGCGGCCAGAAATTCGTCATCCCCGAACAAGAAAGCGCCCCCCCCTTCTGGATCTTTCTGCTCTTGTTGCCGCCGCTTCTGGCGCTTTAGGGTTTGCTAACGCCATGACCGCAACGCACGTTGCGCCTTGTTTGCAGATGAGTGCGCGAAGGGGGTGGGCGCCAATAGCGGGACTATTGGCGCCCGCGCCCGACAAAGCAGTCGCCGCAAACAAAGGCAACCCGAAGGGAAGGAGGAATGCTGAGCGCATGGCTGCATTGCGGCTTCGCTTGTGTGGATCAACCACACGACGCTCGCCGCGCTTTGCCCTGTACCCAGCATTCACCTTCGTGCGCGTGTTCATGGCGTTAGCAGACCCTAGCGGCTTAACGCCCAAAGAGCCATGCCTCTACGGCATTGTTCCCTTCCGGTAAAGCACGCACTCGTATGAAAATCAAACGCCCGCGCTTTTCCGACATTGTGACGCCTCTTTGCAAGTTTCTGACTTACAAAGCCAACTGCTCGCCTCGCTTGTACATCGAGTGGGCGTTGTTCATTGTGATCTCGCTGGTTTTTTGCGGCGTTGCGCTGCACAACCAATATTTCTGGCGCGTCAACCATGCGCTCTACGATTCGGCGCTCGAACAATTTCACCGTCCGCCTCCCGACGACATCGTGATTCTGGAAATCAGCGACGAAGATATTTCCCGCGTCGGTCAATGGCCCTGGCCGCGCGAAATTCACACGCGGGCGATCGACCGCCTGACCGAGGCCGACGCTCGCGCCGTCATGCTCGACATTCTTTTCAGCGAGCCGGATCACCGCTCACTGAAAACCGATCAAAGACTCGCCGACGCCATTCGCCGCAATGGCCGCGTCGTGCTGCCGCTGATTCACGAATACACCAGCGACGGATCGCGCGAACAGTTGCCGATTCCGCCGCTGGCGCAGGCCGCCGCCGCGCTGGGGCACGTTCACTCTGAAATCGACCTCGACGGAATTGTTCGCTCGACCTATTTGCTCGAAGGTTTGGGCAACGCTCGCTGGCCGCATGCCGCGCTGGCGTTGCTTGAAATCACCAATCTGCAAAAAGACATCCGCTTTCCTGGAGAGCAGGCGCCCTCAAAATTTCCCCGCCACGCCAACGCCTGGCAACGCCAGAACTGGTTCCACATCCCGTTCTTCGGGCCGCCCGGTTATTTCAAAAGCTACTCTTACGCTCGCTGGGCGGCAGGTGAAATTCCGCTCGACGCCGTGCGCGGTCGCGTCGTTTTCATCGGCGCCACCGCGACCGGCCTGAGCGATGCGTATCCGACGCCGGCTTCCGGTTTTTCGCGCCCCATGCCCGCTGTGGAAATCAACGCCCAAACTTTCGAAGCGCTACGTCTGGGCTTCAACTTGAAGCCGCTGCCGTCCTTCTTTTCTTGGGCGCTGTTCAGTTTGATGTTGCTTCTGCTCTTCGCCGCCTATTTGCGGCTGCGACCCGGCCCGACCGTCATCATCTCCCTGTTGATGCTGATCGCCGGCTATTTCAGCACCGCGATACTTCTCCGTTACACCCAGTGGATCGTCCAGCCCACCGTTTTCCTGCTCATCGTCATCCTCGCTTATCCGCTGTGGAGTTGGCGAAGGTTGGCGATGGCCTTGTGTTTTCTCGAACAGGAAAACACCTTGCTGCGCCAACAACCCGAATCGATGTCGTCAGAAAACCCCTGGCCTTCCCGCGATTCTCTGGCCGAGCCGGTATCACGGAGCATCGAAGCGCTGCGGAAAACCCGAGAGCACCTCGAAACCGCTCGCCGCGAGCGCGAATCGTTTTTGAACTTTTTGTCGCACGACATGCGTTCGCCGCAATCGTCGATCATCGCGTTGATCGAAATGCGCCGGCAAGGCCGCTCCCGTTTCAGCGATAGCGAATGTTTTGAAAAAATCGAGCAATACGCCACCAAAACATCGCGGCTTGCCGATGAATTCGTGATGCTTGCCAAAGCGATGCAACTGGCGCCCTCCGCGTTGAACGAACTGGAATTGACGACCGTTATCGAAGAAACGCTCAACGAAATCTGGCCGCTCGCCGTCAAACGCAATATCACCTTCTGCCGCGATTACTACCACGAGGCTTTCGTGCTCGGCCACGCCGCGCTGCTGACGCGGGCGGTGTTCAATCTCATTCACAACGCCGTCAAATTCGCCCCCGAAGGCAGCGAGGTCACCGTGTCGGTGATCGACGATCACGATTTCTGGCGCATTGCCGTGCGCGATTTGGGCGCCGGCATTTCTCAGGAAGCGCAACAGCGTTTGCTGGGGTCGCCGGAAAATCTGGTGGCAACGACAGAAACGGGATTGGTTCTCGGCTTGGCGCTGGTGCGCACCGTCATCGATCGCCACGGCGGCTCGCTGAAAATCGACAGCGCCCCCGGCAAAGGAACGACATTCAGCTTCCGCTTGCCCAAGATTGGTTAGCGCGGTTTTGATTCAATCGTGCAATGAGAATTTCCGCGTTTCTCAGCGCCCCAACACCGGCCAGGCGTGCAGTCGCAACGCGTAGTCAACGACGATGCCGATGAAAATCGCCATCACGATCCAGTGCTGATTCCGAAAAGCAATAACGCAGCGAGAAGTTTCGCGGTTGCGAATGAACCTCAGAAAGAAAACCATGCCTGCCGCCGCCAGCGCCAGCGCGATCCAGTACGCAACGCCCAGCCGCCACCAATGTCCGACGTAAGCCATCCCCGCCAGAAACATCGCATAGCAGACGGCCATTGCCGCCGCATCGAAGCGTCCCGCAAGGAGCGAAAGCGAGCGCCGGCCAAGCGCGCGGTCTTCTTCGCGATTCGCCATCGCAACGCCGATGTCGCAGACCACGATCCAGAACAGATGAACGCCCATCAACCCCCAAGCGTACCAAGGCACGGTGTTGTTGGCGGCGGCGAAAGTCGCCGGAACACCGAACAAGAAGAGGAGTCCCAGCGCCGCATGCGGCAATGAGAATGCGCGTTTGAACAACGAATGCAGCAAGGCCAGCACGACCGCCACCGCCAATGCTATCGCCGAAATTCCGATGGCGAGGCGAGTGGTGAACCAAACGAAGCAGAGCGCGATCAAGGTCAGCACGCCCGCCAACGCCAGCGCTTCCCACGACGCCATCGCGCTTTGCGATGCGCCCTGCGCCGCGCCCTGCGCCGCGCCGCCTTCATGGCTGCGGTCACGATCAAGCCAACCGCTGATTGCGCAAGCGGCAGAACGCATCAGCAGCGTCCCCATCACAAAGATGATGATCAGCGACAGCGGCGGCCTGCCGCCCGTCGCCAGCCATAGCGCCGACAGCGTCGGCCACAGCAACAACAACGCGCCGCTCGGTTGATGCAAACGCAACAATCGTTCGTAAGCGTCGAAACGGGTTTTGGAAAAGCTCATGGAAGCAAGCATCGGAAGTCAGGAGTCAGAAATCAGAAACTTGTTTATGATACCTGATCCTTGGCGTCGGTTCCTCTCCATTCGGCAAGAAACGTTTGGGGATCGGGATAACGCAATCTCACTCTGAGCTCGTCGCGCAAGCGCTGCGTATCGAGCCGGCGCGATTCGGCCATGAACGACAGCAAGGCCGGCGCCATCGTCCGTTCGGCATCCTCCCACGAAACCCTCGGCGGCGGCGGCAACGCGAAAGCCTCCGCCAGCATTTCGCAATACGCGCCCATTTTGATCTCGGCGTTATCGGCAACGTTATAGGCGCGATTGTGACTACCACGGAACAATGCTGCCCAAAGCGCGCGCGCCAAATCGTCGGTATGAATGCGGCTGACGAAAATATCGTGTTCGGGAAGAAGCACCGGCACGCCGCGGCGAAGCCAATCGAGCGGCAACCGCGCCCGATCGTAAATGGCGGCAACCCGCAACACCGACAACCGCACCCGATGCCGCGCCGCCCAGTGCCGCAACACATTTTCGGCATCGACGCGCCGTTTTCCACGCATCGTTTGCGTCGCCCGCAAATGCGTTTCGCTCACGCGCTGGCCGTGGCAATCGCCGTACACCGCTGTCGTCGAGATATAGACATAACGTTGCGGCAGCGCCGCCGCGCGACTCAACGCCGCCAGCAGGCGGCGGGTGCGGCGATCCTCATCGCCTTCCGCGCCGGGCGGAACCAGATGCACCGCAGCGAAAGGCGCCATCCGCAAATGATTGATGAGATTTTTGTGATCGAGATTATCCTCAATCGGCGTGATGCCCGCCGCCCGCAACGCCGGCGCCGCTTCCGGGCTGCGGATCAGCCCATACAAACGCGCGCGCGCCGGCAACAGGCTCGCTGCCCGTAATGCAATGTCGCCACAACCGATAAAAAGAATTCTGAGCACAAGGACGACTGTTGGGAGGTTACTGGGCGTCGAACGAATCGCCGCAGCATACGCTTGTCGCACGATACCTTCAACATATCCCGAATTATGTCATAAAATATTAAGGAATTGTAAACCATATATGCAAATTGTTTAGGTTGAGGTTGGTGAAGCGGCCA
>JAITBX010000206.1 GCA_031283405.1 Burkholderiales bacterium
TGTGATCCCAGAGCTTTCCTGAAAATGCCCTCTCGGTCGCGGCCTTCTGCGTCACGTTGTATTGTTCGGGCGTAAGAATTTTTTTCAACGTTTCATCTGACGGCTTGGAATACTTTGCCGGATCCACCCCACTTTTTTTCTCGGACTGAATGTCTTTGAGGCTGTCAAATGTGATGTGGCAGTAACCGCCGGGATTTTTCTTCAGATAGTTTTGGTGATATTCCTCCGCCAGGTAATAATTTTGCAGCGGCAGCAACTCCACCGCCAGCGGCTTGTCGTACTTTTTTTGCACATCGACCATCACCGCCGCAAGAATCGTTTTGTCCTCGGCGTTCACAAAGTACATCCCCGTCCGGTATTGACTGCCTGTGTCGTTGCCCTGCCGGTTGACGCTGATCGGATTGATGATCTTGAAAAATTGCGTCGCCAATGTTTTCAGGCTGACCGTTTGCGGATCGTAGCGAACATGCACGGTTTCGGCGTGGCCGGTTTTGCCGGAGCAAACTTGCTCATAGGTGGGGTTCTTCGTCGTTCCGTTGGCGTAGCCCACGGTAACGTCGGCAACTCCGGGAATCCTCGAAAAATATTCCTCGACGCCCCAGAAACATCCTCCGGCGAAATACACGTCTTTGAGATTGTCCATGTTGGTCTCCGTCTTTTTCATCTCCGCCGCAAGCGAGAGCGCCGCCATCCCCAAAACGCCGAACAACAATAACAAGCGCGCTGACTTTTTCACGACGCTCTTCATGATTGCCGTCACCTGTTTCCCGCCGAGATCAAAACGGTCTTGATCTGTTCGTTCGACTCATCACCCTCTGTTTTTTTCATCACCCTGCCGTCTTGGGACAAATAAACGCCCGTCGGAAGAATCTGAATGCCGAATTCCTTGAACAACGCGCCGGACTCGTCGAAATAAATCGGGAAAGAAAGATTCTGCGCCTTGGCCCAGGAAGAAAAATCTTTCTTCGACACTTCGCCGTAGTGCCCGGGCGACACGATGGAAATCACCGCGATATCCGGCGAGGACGATAACTGTTCCGACAACGCCGCGAAATCTTCAAGGCCGGCCAAACACAAAGGACACCACGTCGCCCAGAACTTGATGTACACCTTCTTTCCCCGAAACCGCGCGAGATTCATCGGCTTCCGATTAAAACCGGACAGCGTTTTTTCATACATCGGCTTGCTTATGTGCGAATGTTCGGCGGGCGACGTCCCCGCCTGCGCGACGGGCACTTGACTGCTGAGCGCCCACGCCAGCACAATGAAAATACTTCCTGCAAGACTCCAATACAAGCGTCGGCTTTTTCTTGAAAGACGGGAGGCGGCGATTTTCATGAATGATTCACTCTCTTTCTTGCTCAACGCAGTAAACGATGAAGTTACGGCTTCGATCTTGCAAATCATACCGGATTCCACTCTGCGTCAAGAGCGCGCCGAGTAACAAACGGCAATGACTGCCGTCGGAAAAATCAAAGCGTTTCCGTCACCCTGATTTTGTCGATGAGGTCGCGCACGACGTTTTCGTGATTCATGATGAAGCTGTGAACGGCGCGGATTTCAACGCGGCGAACATTCGGCGGCGTTTCGGAGAACAGCGTTTCTGAAACGCCGAGAATGCCGTCGTTGGCTTCATCGGCAAACAGCGAAGCAAACGTGGAAAAGCACCGGGGCCAACCGCGTGTGCCAACGTAAACCGTCGTCGGCATCGACGGCATCGGCAACGCCGCCATGAACGTCGGATCGGCCAGCAGTTGTCCCATCTCTCCGGTCAACAAACGATAGAGCAAATGCGGCGCAAACCGTCGCGCCATCCGGCAAGCGACCGTCGGCGGCGTCAGAAAAAAACAGGCGCGCGGCGGCACAGACAATTCGGGCAACACGCTGCGAATCAACACCGTTCCCAGCGAATGACCGATCAACACATATGGCGGTTTCGTGGCAGCGATTCGTTTCCACAATCGCGCCTGACACGTTGCGAAGCGCTCGAAAGTTGCGGAGTAACCGAAACAACGCGCGTCGATATTCGCCGCCCGCAAGCGCCGTGCTAATTGCACCATCGAAAGCGGCGTGCGTCCCATGCCGTGAAGAAGGAGCGCCGAGGGGTTCATGGCTTATTGGAGGGCGACCACAAGTCGCCCCTATATGTTCAACGTACTTGCCAACGCCCGCCGGGCAAAGCGGCGACGCGCCCTTGCAGTTCCAGCACGACCAATTCGGCCTGCAGGGCGTCGGCGCTGCGGTTTGTGCGCATCACCAGAGTATCGAGATCGACAGGGTCGTGGCCGAGCGCGATGAGTAAGTTATCCGCAGGATCATCAGCCATTTCCGCATCGACCATTTTTTGGTCAGCCACGTTTTCATCGTCTTGCGAGGTTTGTTTTTTTGACGGCGGCAACATCGCTTCTCGCAAGGCCGGCAGCTCGTCGAGGATGTCTTGCGCGGTTTCGACGAGTTTGGCGCCTTCGCGGATCAGTTTGTGGCAGCCTTTGGAGAACGGCGAATGGATTGAGCCGGGAACGGCAAAGACTTCGCGCCCTTGTTCTCCGGCCAACCGCGCTGTGATCAGCGAGCCTGACGACAGCGACGCTTCAACGACGAGCACGCCTTGCGCCAGCCCGCTGATGATCCGGTTGCGGCGCGGAAAATTAGACGGAATCGGCGGCGTGCCCGGCAGAAATTCGGAGAGGATGCCGCCTTTTTCAGCGAGGCGATGCGCCAGCGCGTAATTTCGCGCCGGATAAACACGGTCGGGGCCGGTGCCGATCACGGCCAAGCTGGCGCCGACGCTGGTCAAGCCGCCTTCGTGCGCCGCCGCGTCGATGCCCAGCGCCATGCCGGAGATGATGGTGACGCCCGCTTGCGACAGCGCGGCGGCAAAGGCGCGGGCGTTGTCCAATCCTTGCGGGGTAGCGTTGCGGCTGCCGACGATGGCCAGCGCGGGACGCGACAACAATTCTCGTTGGCCGACGAAGAAGAACACCGGCGGCGCGTCGTTCAGTTCGAGCAGCGCTTGCGGATAATCGGAATCGTCCCAGGTAATCAACTGATGGCCGGGTTCGGAGAGCCATGACTGGGCTGTCGCCAGCCGTTCGGGATCGGGTTCCTGCAATCGCGCCAGCGCCGCTTTCGGCACAAAAGGCGAAAGCCCTGACGGCGACGCCGCCAGCACCGCTTCCGGCGTGCCGAATTCGCGCAGCAACCGCGCCAGAACCGGCGCCGACAGTCCCCATAAAGCCAACGCCACCCAAGCTTGCGCGCGGGTGGCGTCGTTGTTGTTGCCAGTCATCGACAGAATGTTGCGCAAGTGCGCTTACGGATTGCGCACAAAGTCGCCGATGTTGATCGGGCTGGTCGTATTGAGCGTAATCGCATACGACGCATTTTCAAACGTGCGGAAAACAAAGACCAGCGCAATCCGCTCGTCCGGCACTTTGATCAGGTTCGGGCGCTTGTACCACGTCGTCGTGTCAAATCCGCGAATGATTTGTTCGCGCGACATGTTCGGACGCGGATCGGCGATCGGCGCGACTTGCCGGTACACCGCCAACACGCTGCCGTTTTCGACGCCCTGCTTCTCGCCCTGATCGATCACGATGACTTCGCCGCGACCCAATTCGACCGTGTTGCGTAGCGAAGAAACGATGAACGCTTCAACTTTGTGGCTAGGCGCGTGCGGCGTGTAGTTCATCACCACTTCGCTGGGCACCGGCACCAGCTTGTCGCCGACGCCAATTTCTTCATTCGCCGACAGAATTCGCAACGTGCTCGCTTCGTTGTCGTTCTCGCCAAACTTCTCGACTTCGACATTGCCGAGATACCGGTATTCGGTGCCCAGCAATTTGCCTTCAATGTCGCGGAGTTGTTTGCCCGGACGGAAAATGTTCCAGCGCGTGCCTTTGTCGGAAGTCACGCCTGCCGCGTAAACGAAATCGTTGGTGCCCTGCAAAATGCGGGTGCGCGAACGGGTTTCGACGATCTCGGCGGCGTTGGAAAGACCGTTCACGCCGGCGATGAACGAGCGCGTCAGGAACGGCTCGATGTCAGCAGGCGGAATGGTGGGAATTTCCGCGTTCGGCAGCGGCGACGAGCGCACCGTCGGCGACAGTTTTTCGATCGACAAGCGCGGTTCGCCATTGGCGCCGTCTCTCGTCAAAAGAATCACATCGCCCGGATAAATCCAGTGCGGATTCTTGATCTGATCCTTGTTCATGTTCCAGATTTCCGGCCAGCGCCACGGCTTGTCCAGATATTTTCCGGCGATGCCCCAGAGCGTATCGCCTTTCTTCACCGTGTAACGATCCGGCGCATCGCTGCGAACAGTCAACTTGTCGGCATCCGTCGTTTGCGCGAAAGCGCTCCAGCTCAAACAAACTGCCGCGATCAGAGTAAATGCCTTGACGGCCATGTTAGACTTTTGTTGCATCATGAGGTCCCTCTCAACGGGAAAGCGGGTGTTGATTTCCAAATAAAGTACCACAAAATAAAGACTTGCAACGCATTTTGCATGCAGAACCTGCAATGTTTTCGAGGAGTGTTGTATGGCATTGCTTCCCGTGCTCGAATATCCCGATCCCCGGTTGCGGATCGTCGCCCGTCCGGTGGCTGAAATAACGCCTGAAATACGGCAAATTATCCGCGACATGGTCGAGACCATGTACGCTGCGCCCGGCATCGGTCTGGCGGCCACCCAAGTGGATTTTCACCAACAAATCATAGTGATAGACATCTCCGAGGACAAGAATACGCTGCTGGTTCTGGTCAATCCCGAGATCATCGAACGCCGTGGCGAAGTCTATGGCGAAGAGGGCTGCCTGTCGGTTCCGGGCTATTATGACGAAGTAAAGCGCGCCGAAACCATCACCGTCCGCGCGATGAACGAAGAAGGCGTTTTGACCGAATTTGGGGCGATCGGCATCCTCGCAGTATGCATTCAACATGAAATCGACCACCTGCGCGGCAAAGTTTTCGTTGATTACCTGTCGGCGCTAAAACGCGCGCGCCTCACCGCCAAGCTGCGCAAGCAACGGCGAGTGACGATGTGAGTCGTGGAGGCGATCTGTGATCGCCCGCACATCGTTGGGGTGAGCGTAGCAAACACACCCCTCTCCCTTTGTAGGAGAGGGGTGGTTGCGTCGTTGTTGCGGGCGACCGAGGACGGTCGCCCCTACGGAGATTGTCCGACCATGTTTGGAGCATAGAAGAGATCGCCGTCCTGATTCCTGAACCGGAAGCGAAGAAACGCGGGCAATACAAAAAACGGTTTCAGATTGCCGAAATTTCAAACTGAGACACTACCCGCAAAAATGACGCTCGCGACAGGGGAATGTTGCCATGATGAGACAGACGGGGATGGGCAACGACGCTGGTTGAATCGCGCCGGACGGAGTACACTTTCCCCTCATCGCGTGCCGCCCGCCGGCGAAGCGATGAAGCAACGAAAAAGCGCGGTGACAAAGCGCGATAGCGAGGCGCGGCGATGAGGCGTATTATCGGAAGGCCATCGCGGAGCATCATCGAGCGCGCTGATGAAACAGAGGGGGAATCCCCGTTTTTGTGTCTGACGGTTTTTGTGATTGTGCCTACAACATCGAAAGAGCTGAAGTTTCTCCGCATCGCTTACTTGCGCGGCCCCAACATCTGGACGTACAGGCCGGTGCTGGAAGTATGGGTCGATATCGGCGCGCTGGAAGATACACCCACCAATACCATTCACGGCTTCTATGAACGCTTGGTCGGCTGGCTGCCGTCGCTGATCGAGCACCGTTGCGGGGTCGGCGAGCGCGGCGGCTTCTTGCAGCGCGTCAAGGAAGGCACCTGGATGGCGCACGTTCTCGAACATGTCGCCATCGAATTGCAGAATCTCGCGGGCATTCAGGCCGGCTTCGGCAAGGCGCGGCAAACATCGCGGCGCGGCATTTATAAAGTGGCGGTGCGCGCGCGCAACGAGGAAGTCGGGCGCGCCGCTTTGTCTCTTGCCCGTGATCTGGTGATGGCGGCGATCGAGGATCGTCCCTTCGATGTCGCTACCGCCATCGATGATTTGCGTCAGAAGATCGACGACCATCATCTGGGGCCGAGCACGGCCTGTATTGTTCAAGCCGCCGCCGAGCGCCGCATTCCAGTGACGCGGCTGAACAGCGGCAATCTGGTGCAACTGGGTTACGGCGCGAGCCAGCGCCGCATCTGGACAGCGGAAACCGAGCGCACCAGCGCCATCGGCGAGAACATCGCTTCCGACAAGGATTTGACCAAGCGCTTGTTGCAATCGTGCGGGATTCCTGTGCCAGAAGGCGAGGTTGTCGAAGACGCCGACGCCGCCTGGGAAGCGGCGCAGGATATCGGCCTGCCGGTCGTGGTCAAGCCTCTCGACGGCAATCATGGGCGCGGCGTCGTTCTCGATCTTTCGCGCGAAGAGGATGTTCGCGCCGCTTTCGCGGTCGCCGATGCCGAGGGCAGCGGCGTGATCGTCGAACGTTTCGTGCGCGGCCACGAGCATCGGTTGCTGGTGGTCGGCGACAAGCTGGTGGCTGTCGCCTGCGGCGAAGAAGCGTGGGTCACTGGCAACGGCAAGGATTCCGTGGAGGCGCTGATCGAATTGCAGATTAACAGCGATCCGCGCCGCGGCGTCAATGAAGATTTTCCGCTCAACAAAATTTCGCTCGACGAAGACCCCGTGATCGTGCTGGAGTTGGCGCGCCAGCAGTTGACGCGCAGCAGCGTTCCTGCCGACGGCCAGCGCGTGCTGATCCAGCGCAACGGCAATGTCGCCGCCGATGTCACCGAGAGGGTGCATCCCGATAACGCCGCGATGGCTACGCTGGCGGCGCGCATCGTCGGCCTCGACATCGCCGGCATCGACGTGGTGGCCGAGGACATCAGCCGCCCCTTTGTCGAACAGGGCGCGGCTTTCGTCGAGTTCAACGCCGGCCCCGGCTTGCTGATGCACTTGCAACCGGCCAGCGGAAAAAAACAGCCCATCGGCGAAGCCATCATCGACCATTTGTTTCCCAGCGCCGAGCAGCAGGGGCGCATTCCGATCTTCGGCATCACAGGTTCGCAGGGAACGGCGGCTATCGCCCAACGTCTGGCGACGCTGCTTCGCCTCGCCGGTTATCGGGTCGGGCTGGCGTGCCGCGACGGCCTTTATTTCGGCGCCCGCCAAGTCGATAAACGCAACGCCGTGAATTGGGCGGCGGGCGAACGTTTGCTGATGAACCGCCTGATCGACATTGCCGTGATCGAGAGCGACGCGGCGCTGATTTTGCGCGAAGGGCTGGCTTACGATCGCTGTCAGGTCGGCATCGTCACCGACACCGGCGGACTGGAAGCGCTGGCTGACGACGACATTCTGACGCCCGAACAACTGTGTCAGGTGTTGCGCACGCAAATCGATGTTGTGTTGAGCAACGGCGTGGCGGTGTTGAACGCGCACGATCCGCGTCTGGTCGAAATGGCGTCGCTGTGCGACGGCGAAGTGATTTTTTACGCGACCGACGCTTCGTTGCCGGCCATTGTTGAACATTGCAGCAGTGGCGGTCGCGCTGTCGCCGCCACCGACGGCGGGCGGGTGATGTTGATGCACGGCAAGCGCGCCACGACGCTGAACACGCACAGCGCGCCCGACGCTGAAATCGTGGCGACCATTGCCGCCGCCTGGGCTTTCGGCATCAACGCGACATTGATCCGAATCGGCATCGAAAGGCAGGAACCCGAAGCCGTGCAATTCGGCAAGACCAATCCGTAGACTCAGACAGGAAACCGTTTGATGGAAGTCTCAAGAATCCGCGCATTACGAGGCCCCAATCTGTGGAGCCGCCGCACTGTCATTGAAGCTCTCGTGCGTTGCGACGCCGATGAGGCGGTGATCGCCGATGTGCCCGCGCTGGAAATAAAATTGCACAGCCGTTTTCCCGCAATGGGGTCGCTCACGCCCGCCGGCGACAAGATGACGATCAGTCTGGCGCACGCGCTCGAACGTGTCGCCCTGAGTTTGCAAGCCGAGGCCGGTTGTCCGGTAACGTTCAGCCAAACCGTGGCGACCACCACGCCGGGCTTGTTTCAAGTCGTCGTCGAATACACCGAAGAAGACGTGGGGCGGCTGGCGCTGCGTTTCGCGCAGGAATTGTGCGTTGCCGTCATTCACGATGCGCCTTTCAACCTCGCCGAAGCGCTGTCTCAAATCAACGAACTCGATGAAGACATTCGGCTGGGGCCTTCCACCGGCGCCATCGTCAACGCCGCCGTCGCCCGTCGCATTCCTTGCCGCCGCTTGACGCAAGGCAGCCTCGTGCAATTCGGCTGGGGCAGCCGCCAGCGGCGCATCTGGGCGGCGGAAATCGACCGCACCAGCGCCATCGCCGAAGCGGTTGCGCAGGATAAAGAGTTGACGAAAAAATTGCTGGCCGTCGCCGCCGTGCCTGTTCCCGAAGGGCGGGAAGTGACGGACGCCGAAGACGCTTGGGCAGCCGCCAACGAGATCGGTTTGCCGGTCGTCGTCAAACCGCTGGACGGCAGTCAGGGCAAGGGGGTCACCGTCAACATCAACAGCCGCGAACACCTGCTGGCGGCGTATAAGGCCGCCGAAAAACTGGGGCGCACCGTGATGGTGGAGCGCTATTTGCCGGGATCGGATTTTCGCTTGCTGGTGGTCGGCGACAAATTGGTTGCGGCGGCGCGCCGCGATCCGCCGCAAGTGATCGGCGACGGCGTTCACAGCGTGCGGGAGCTGGTCGATGAAGTCAACCGCGATCCGCGTCGCGGCGAAGGCCACTCCACCGCGCTGACGCGGATTCGTCTCGACGACATCGCCAACACACTGCTGGCGGTGCAGGGATTTACCGTTGACAGCGTGCCGCCGGCGGGAACGCGCGTGATTCTGCGCAGCAACGCCAATCTTTCCACCGGCGGCTCCGCCACCGATGTCACCGACGAAGTGCATCCCGACATCGCCGCTCACGCCGTCGCCGCCGCGCAAATGGTGGGGCTGGATATTGCCGGCATTGATGTCGTTTGCGAAACGATTCTGAAGCCGCTCGAAGATCAACGCGGCGGGATCGTCGAAGTCAACGCCGCGCCTGGCTTGCGCATGCACCTGACGCCTTCGTATGGCAAAGGTCGCCCCATCGGCGAGGCAATCATCAACGCCATGTTTCTGCCGGATGAGAATGGACGCATTCCGGTTGTGACCGTGACCGGCACCAACGGCAAAACGACGACCGTCCGGCTGATCGCGCATCTCTTTGAACAACACGGCTGGCGCACCGGCATGACCACCACCGACGGCATTTACGTCGGCGGCCGCCGCATCGACACCGGCGATTGCAGCGGCCCGAAGAGCGCCCGCAATGTGCTGATGCACCCCGATGTCGATGCCGCCGTTTTCGAAACGGCGCGCGGCGGGATGTTGCGCGAAGGGCTGGGCTTCGACAGTTGTCGCGTCGCCGTCGTCACCAACATCGGCGTCGGCGACCATCTGGGACTCGACTTCATCACCAGCGTCGAAGACCTCGCCGTTTTGAAGCGCGTCACCGTTCAGAACGTTGACGAAAACGGCATGGCCGTGCTCAACGCCGACGACCCTATCGTCGCCGCGATGGCCGCGACCTGTCCGGGCAACGTCACCTTTTTCGCGCGCGACGGCCACTTGCCGTGGCTGATGGCGCACCGCGCACAAGGCAAACGCATCGTTCATCTCGGCAACAACGCGCTCATCGCCGCCGAAGGCGGTTTTGAATACCGGCTGCCGCTTGCCAACATTCCATTGACCCGCAACGGCACCATTCCGTTTCAAATCGACAACGCGATGGCGGCGCTCGCCGCCGCTTGGGCGATCGACATTCCGTGGGAAACCATCGCGCACGGACTGTCCACCTTCGTCAGCGACGATCGCATCGTGCCCGGTCGCTTCAACGTGTTCGACTATCGCGGCGCCACGCTCATCGCCGATTACGGTCACAACCCCGACGCGATTCAGGCGTTGACGCAGGCCGTCGAAGCGATGCCGGCGCAACGGCGCTTCGTCGTCATCAGCGGCGCGGGCGACCGTCGCGACGAAGACATCCTGCGGCAAACCCAAATCCTCGGCGATGTTTTCGACGAAGCGATTCTTTATCAGGATCAGTGTCAGCGCGGACGCGAGGACGGCGAAGTGCTGGCGCTGTTGCGGCGAGGACTGTCCAACGCCCAACGCACCCAAGTCATCGAAGAAATTCGCGGCGAATTTCTCGCCATTGACACCGCGCTGGCGCGATTGTCACGCGGCGATCTGTGCCTGATTCTGGTCGATCAAGTCGAAGAAGCGCTGGCGCACATCCGGCGGCGGGTCGAAGATAGCGGGAAGTAAATCAGGCCTCAGGATGTAGGGACGGCATTTTGCCGCCCGCAGGACGGGCGACCGAAGACGGTTGCCCCTGCATTTACGACAAACTCCCGACGTAAATCCGGGTATCGTATTCAAAATCGACAACGCCGTCTTGCGCGGTGGCGTCAAACAAAGTTCGCAGTGCTTGTATCGTCGCTTCGTGGTTGGGGTGCCCGACTTGCGGCACATACGAAGAAGACAGCAAACGCCCGCGCAAGCCGTCGAAATCCAGTTTTTGCGCGTAATGAAAATGGCCGACGTGACGCAGCCCCGAACCGAACCAGTCCTGCATGTCGGCATCGTCGCTGTAGCGCTCGGCCACAGCGCTGTAATCGACGCCATAGATTCGCAACAGCGTTTCGTAGCCGCGCAGAAAATCGCTGCCGTCAAGCAGGCGAATGTTCCAGAACAGCGCTACCAAACCGCCGGGGCGCAGAATGCGCGCAAACTCGCGGCGCGCGCCTTCGCGATCGAACCAGTGAAACGCTTGCGCAGCGGTGACCAGATCGACGCTGGCGTCGGGCAAAGTCGTTTGCTCGGCAGGCGCGGCGATGCTGGAATAGTTCGGATAACCGGAGAGCCATTGATCGGCGGCTTGCCGCATGGCGTCGTTCGGCTCGACCGCGACGACCGGATGGCCGGCGTCGAGCAAGAGCTTGGTGGAAATGCCGGTGCCGGCGCCGATGTCGGCAATTTTGGCGCGTGCGGGAACGCCGCAAGTCTCGTGCAGAAACGTTACCAGTTCCGCCGGATAGTTCGGACGATAACGCACATAATCGGCGACGCGGTTGGAAAAACGTTGGGTGGAATTGAACGCCATGATGGTTCCTGAAAATATCCCTTACTGTTTTTCCGCGGGCGGCGCTTTGAGCGCGCCCGGCGCTCCCTGATTCTTGGGCGCGGTCTCGCCGCCGGTTTCACTCGACGATGCGGCTTTCTCTGCCGCGCCTTCGACCGTTTCGCCGTCGTTCTTCTTTTCTGCCTTCTTGATCGCGGCGATGACCGGCAACCCTTTCAACTGATTCAACGCCTGCTGCAATTGAAAATCTTCCGCCGAACCGAATTCAAAACGCGCCGGCGGCAACGCTTTGTCGTCGTTTTCGTCTTTTTCTTTCCGGCTGTTTTCTTTCCCGTCGTTGTGCGGCGCGGCCTTGCCGTTTTTCGGCGTCTCCATATGGTGTTCGAGATTGGCTTCGCGGATGCGCAGCACGTCGCGGCCATCGTCCACCGCCACGTCGGGGTCAATTCCCTTTGCCTGAATCGAACGCCCCGACGGCGTGAAGTAGCGCGCGGTGGTCAGCTTCAGCGCATGCGTCGCGTCGATCTGCATGATGGTTTGCACCGAGCCTTTGCCGAACGACGACGCGCCCATCAGCAGCGCGCGCTGGTGATCCTGCAAAGCGCCCGCAACGATTTCGGAAGCCGATGCCGAGCCGCCGTCGATCAACACCACCATCGGCACGGTTTTGACCGCCGCCGGCAAATCGGCGAGATAATCTTTTGCCAGCAATCCTTTGCCGGCAATCGACAGATAATCGCGAGGCCGCGCTTTCAATTCCATTCGCGCGTCGGCGATGCGGCCTTCGGTATAGACGACCATCGCGTCTTTCGGCAGAAACGCCGCCGACACCGACACGGCTTGCGACAACAGCCCCCCCGGATTGCTGCGCAGGTCGAGCACCAGCCCTTTCAGCGGTGCTTCCTTGTACAGCGACTTGACCGCCAGCATGAGGTCTTCGCCGGAACGCTCCTGAAAAGTGCGGATGCGCACATAGCCGTAACCCGGTTCGACCATTTTGTAGCGAATACTCTTAACGTTGATTTCTTCGCGCACGAGTTTGAACACCAGCGGCATCGTTTCATCCTTGCGCGCAATGGTCAGCGTCACGCTGGTGCCGGGTTTGCCGCGCATCATATCAACCGCTTTCGACAGCGGCAGACCGCGCGTCACCGTCTCGTCGATCTTGATGATGAGATCACCCGACTTGATGCCGGCGCGAAATGCCGGCGTATCTTCGATCGGCGAAACGACTTTGACGACATCGTTTTCGCTGTTGACTTCGATGCCGAGGCCGCCGAATTTGCCCTGCGTTGAAACTTTCAAGTCTTCAAGCTCGTGGCTATCAAGAAAATCGGAGTGCGGATCGAGGCCGTGTACCATGCCGTTGATCGCTTCACGAATCAACTTGTCGTCGGGAACCTGATCGACGTAAGAACTTTTGATTTTGCCAAAGACCGTCGCCAGCAATTGCAAATCCTCATAGGGAATCGAAGGCTTGTGCTCCTGCTCGGCCACTGCTGATAGATGCACGGACAACAAAATGCCCAGAGCGACGCCCGATACGAACAATCCGACCAAGCCGGTTTTTTTTATGAAATTGCGCATGTGTTCTTTGTGAAAATGAAAAATGTTGCAGAGTTTTTCAGGATATACCGATTTCTCGCGTTAGGATACTCTGAATAAGGCGCCGGATAAATCAGTTTGCCGTAACGGCTTCTCGTAAAACGCGAACAGGCGGTTGCTCGTGTTGCAGCGCGCACCACAAATCATAGTTGGCTTGAAGGCTGATCCAAGTCTGAGCCGTGCCCGCGCCGGCCTTTTCGAGCCGCACAGCCAGATCGGAGCTGATGCCTGCCTTGCCGTTGAGCACACGCGACAGCGCGGGGCGAGACATGGCCAAACAATCGGCCGCCTCGGTGACAGACAGGTTCAACGGATCAAAGACCGTTTCCTTGAGCACTTCACCCGGATGGGGATGATGATGAATCATGGTGGTTTCCTTTCAGTGGTAGTCCTGATAATCGACCAGTTCGACATCGGTTCCGACAAACCGGAAAGTGACGCGCCAATTGCCGCTCACCCATACCGACCAATGCCCTTTCAGATCGCCCTTGAGCGCATGAGGCCGGAAGGCCGGCACATTCATGCCTTGGGGCGTTTTCGCCGCTTCAAGCAAGGCGAGGATCAGTTCGAGTTTGCGCGCGTGAGCCGCTTGAATGCCCTTCGTCGCGCCGGTACGGTAGAAGGCCTCAAGCCCTTTGTGCCGGAATCCGATAATCATGCCGCATTGTACCTTGTGCCGTCACGCGGCACAAGTCTTTGCCTGCCGATCCATGATTTCACAGACCTTGACCGGAAAATGTTACCAACGAATGCCCTGTCATTTCGGCGGGGAGCGCCTGCCCCATCAGTCGCAGCACGGTCGGCGCCAGATCGCACAACGCGCCGCCGTCGGCGAGCCGCGCCGGGCGGCCGACATAAACCAACGGCACGGGATTCAACGTGTGCGCCGTGTGCGGCTGGCCGGTTTCCGGGTCGAACATCATTTCGGCATTGCCGTGATCGGCGGTGATCAACGCCTCGCCCCCCGCGCGCTCGAGCGCGCCGACGACCCGCGTCAAGCAAGCGTCCAGCGTTTCCAGCGCCGCCACGGTCGCATCGAAATGGCCGGTGTGGCCGACCATATCGCCGTTGGCGTAATTGACGACGATCAGATCGTATTTGCCGCTGTCAATCGCTTCGACCAGCCGATCGGTCACCTCGACCGCGCTCATCGCCGGCTGCAAATCGTAAGTCGCCACCTTCGGCGACGGCACGAGAATCCGGTCTTCGCCGAGCGAAACGGTTTCGACGCCGCCGCTCAAAAAATACGTCACATGCGCATATTTCTCGGTTTCGGCGATGCGCAACTGCTTCAAGCCGAGCCGCGAAACATACGCGCCCAGCGGATTTTCAATCGTTTGCGGCGGGAACATCACCGGCAACGCCGCGAACGCTTCGCCGTAGGACGTCAGCGCCACGAACGCCGCCAGCTTCGGCACACGCCGGCGCGGAAAGGCGTCAAACGCCGGATCGGTGAACGCTTGCGTGATCTGCCGCGCGCGGTCGGCGCGAAAATTCATGAAGACGATCACATCGCCGTCGCGGATGATTCCGTTGCTCGTTGCGTTTTTCACCACCGTCGGCTGCACGAACTCATCCGTTTCGCCGCGCGCATACGCTGCCGCCAATCCCGCCTGCGCATCGTCACACACAAATTCGGCAACGCCCTCGGTCAGCAAGCGATACCCCCGCTCGATACGCTCCCAGCGCTTGTCGCGGTCCATCGCATAATAGCGGCCGCACAATGTAGCGATTCGCGCCTGCGTTGACGATGTTTGCTTTGGCGTAGAAGCCGACACCTCATCGCACACCGCCTGCATCGCCGCCAGCGATGCGGCGGCGCTCTGCGGCGGCGTGTCGCGTCCGTCGAGAAACGCATGGACGGCAATGCGCGGCACTCCCTGCGCGGCGGCCAGCCGCACGAACGCCTGAATGTGCGCTTCGTGACTGTGCACGCCGCCCGGCGACAGCAAACCGAAAATGTGCAGTGTCGCGCCTTCGCGGCGCGCGGTAGCGATGGCCGTTTGAAACGCTGCCGAATCGGTCAACTCATTGGCTTCGCCTCGCGCGCTTGCCGCCAGCGCCTGATCGATCCGCGTCAAATCCTGCCACACCACGCGACCGGCGCCGATATTCAAATGGCCGACTTCGGAATTGCCCATCTGCCCTTCCGGCAAACCGACCCGCAACGCGCTTGTTTGCAGCGTGGTGTGCAGACAACGCGCCAACAGACTGCGCCAGAACGGCATCTTGGCGCGAGTGACGGCGTTGTCGGGCGCGTCGTCGCGCACCCCGAAGCCGTCGAGAATCATCAGCATCACCGGACGCGTCGGGGAAGAAGGAGAAGTTATCATGATAAGTGTTTGATGAAACTTTTAGAGGCTTCGCTTATCCGGCCTGCGCGAGGGTGACTGCGATTATAAAAGTTCTTCATGGTTACGTCGCGCATAAATCACTCTTGCAATCGTTATCCGTTTTCCGTCGTGCTATTTTAGCAATCAGTTCCCCGCAGAGTCCTTGATGGCTTCTTTCATGGTCTTCAATACGTCCTTTGACGAATGCCTTTTTTTTCGCATGCGCAGCTTCCCGTTCGGCCTCTTTCAGACACCCCCTGCGACATCTTAGCATAATCATGCCAGGGGAACGCCGAGCAAAGCCGGCGCAAGACCTTTATCGCATGCCGCTCACCAATAGGCGGCGCAGCCGCGTCCGGGGTGATTGCAGGGTTATGGAAACGCTGATTTATTTGTTTTTTTCGCATAAAAATAGCGAGCAGATGAGAAAATCGAGGAATAGAGAAACCATCGAGAGACGAAGATGCAAACCAGTTTTTCAGACCAAGAATACGCTGCGAAGAAAAAAGTGACGCGGCGGGATCGCTTCCTGAGCCAGATAGAAGCGATAACCCCATGGTCAAAGCTGGCTAAGGAGATATCATCAAGAACATTCTGGGGTTGAAGAAGGTGCGTTATCGCGGCCTTGCCAAGAACACTGCACAGCTTTTTACTCTGTTCGGACTGGCCAATCTTCTGATTGCCCGGCGACGATGGATGTTTTACATCCAGGGTGTGTCCTGAAAAGAGGAAAACGGTTGAAAAAGGGGCTTCTTGAAGGCACTTGGTGTAATTTGATGTTACTGATTGAACAAAATTCTTGAAACTCAATATTCCTTGTGACTGCCTCGGTGAAAAGCCGATTAAATCAGCGTCTCTCTAAAGGTCACTCGCAATGCCGACGACCGGGTATCTCACTCCCGTTTGCTCTTGTTTGCCGGAGGCGATGTGGCAAGCAAGAATAAACGACCCCGCGCCAAGAGCGCGGGGTATTAGAAAGTGCCATTAGAAAAGTTTTAGCTGTCTCAAATCCTCTTGGGGTTGGCCCTGGTTTCGAACATACCTCTCAACTACCGAC
>JAITBX010000211.1 GCA_031283405.1 Burkholderiales bacterium
AACATGGAAAAAGCGATGCGCTTGTCCGATCGACTCGGCGGTCATCTGGTGAGCGGCCATGTTGACGGTGTTGGCCGTATCGCGCAATTGACGGCGCTGGAGGCTGCTCCATATGAAACGGAAGCGGCGCGCAATTTCCTTCTGGAGATCGAAGCGCCGGAAACGTTGATGCGTTTCATTGCACCGAAAGGATCGTTGACGGTGCACGGCGTTAGTTTGACGATCAACAGTGTTATCGGCAACCGTGTAGCGATCAACCTGATTCCGCATACTTTTACCGCAACGACGTTTTCATCGCTGAAAGCCGGCGATCCCGTCAACCTCGAAATCGATTTGATCGCGCGGTATGTGGCGCAGTTGCTTGATAGAAATGCTTAGCCTGGTATTTTATTGGCTAGCTCATACGTTTTGTTCGACCTGAAATCTGACTGTGAAGAATGTAAAGATGAACATCAATGCCCCCGAGAGCAGACCCATTGATAGCCTGAACAGTTTCCTCACCACATACCAAGAACTTAAAAGCGAGCTTAAACAAGAGTGTAAGACAAGCAAAAACTCTGATTTCAGCATTGGCGAGCTGGTGTTTTATTATCGAGGAGAAGATAAAGAACATGAGAAGCTTAACGCGAGCATTTACAGAGATGGAGGGTATCAATGTCACGAGCGCGAGATATACAAAGACGCGCTGCGTAGGATGCCCCAAGAATTTGCCGGGGACGAGAGCGTATTTACCAAATTGGTACGAATGCAACACTATGGCATTCCAACTAGGCTTCTTGATATAACCACCAATCCTTTAGTTGCCTTGTTTTTTGCGTGCGAGACGGAGTTAGGTAGTAATGGCCAAGTATATGTGTTTTGCTGCCCAGAACCCTTCCACAGATATTATGATGATTATGATCTTCGCCTTACGCTAGGAATCGAGAAGGACTTTCCGCTGGAGCAACTGCTGAAGAAGGCAATTGGAATATTAACGAATGCCCTGGTTGAGTTTACTCGTGGCAGGTGTGATGAACGGATCGTTGCATTGCGCGAACGCTGTTTCCAATACTTGACGCATGGAAAAGAGTGGAATTGGGACAGCTATGATCTTTTAGTTGTGTTGCAGCAAGAAATCAACGAGTTCCTTCTTCGTGGCGATCAAAACCCGCTGAATAGGGAGGAAACGGAAGAAGAGCATCAAGCGTTTCTTGAACAGAGAGGAGCATTCCAGAACGCTTTGTGCCGACGAAGCGATGAGTTCCTTTTGGAAAATTGTGCCAAGTTTAATATTAAGGCGGCAGGAGTAGACGGAGCGCTACCGGCGTTTACGTCTCTTTTTCAAGGAATTGGTTTTTCTCTTGTTTTGCCGCTCTATAACAATGAAAGGGTAAAACGACAATGCGGCGCGTTTTTTGTGCAAGGCAAATATGGTGATGTAAAGGACTCGATTCTGAAATACAGAAAAATCATTATCAAGTCAGAAGCCAAGCGAGACATACTGGAAAAGTTAAAAGACTATGAGATAACTCGAGGCTACCTTTTTCCCGAACTGGATCAATATGCGAAAGATGTTAGAGCCAAATACGGCACGAGAAAACAGCAGGAACTGGAACGTATTGAGCGACTCGATAAGCTTGCTCATTTGGCGAAAGAAGGTAACTTGGATGAATTCTACGCGCAAAGAGGAAAAGACCGGATTTATATCGCTTTAGCGGCCAACCGTTGCGATTTACTCAAAGAACAATGCTGTACGATGGTCGAAGCGATAGATGCGCTCGGAGAAGAGCTGATGTCGGAGCTAATCCTTCGCTGGGGAAATGTTGCAATCGAACCGTGCTTTGGAAAACGGTTTCAATTCTGCAGAAAGGAATAATCATGACGCCCGAAGAGAAACGGTCAATTCAGGACACGATCTTTGCCGCCTTGCGTACATGAATAAAAAACGCGAGGTCAATTTGCAGAAAGCGTAAAATCTCATGCGATTGACTTTCATCACAAAATGGGAGCAGCTATGGAAAATCTGCCACTTGGCAAGGCTTTCACGCTCATGGAGCCGGGGCCGGTTGTGCTGATCACGACGCACGATGGTCGTCGCGATAACATCATGACCATTACCTGGACGATGGTACTGGATTTCAGCGCGTCTTTTGCCATCACCACCGGGCCATGGAATTACTCGTATGCCGCGCTGAAAAAAACCAAGGAATGCGTGATCGCCATTCTCACCGTGGACATGCTCGACACCGCCGTGGGCATCGGCACTTGCAGCGGGCGCGAGGAAGACAAGTTCGAAAAATTCGGCCTGACCCGCGCCAAGGCCAAGCACGTTCGCCCGTCGCTCATCGAACAATGTTTGGCCAATATCGAATGCCGGGTGGTCGATATTATCGAGCGCTACAACATCGTTATCTTGCAAGGCGCGGCCGCCTATTTTGACAGCAGCCGCAAGGAAAAGCGCTTGCTTCACGCCATAGGCGACGGTACATTTGTCGTCGATGGACGTAAGTTCGATCGAAAAGAAATGATGCGCTCGAAATTGCCGGACGGGTGTAGATAACGCTGAACAAGCCCTTGCGTTGCGAAGATGTGCTGTCCTGCGTGCTGCGCACGCTTGCCGGTCAGAGAGAGGCAGCTATTTTTTCGGCCAGCGCGGTTAACGCCGCCTCCGACAAATCGTCGGGATGAAAGCGCGGCGCGTTGTGCAGTTTGCCGAAGTGGCGGTATTGCGAATGCGCATATAGCGGATCGTAATGGCGGGTGAGCAATTCGGAGAAGAGGTCGGGCAGGTTGCCGTCTTGCGCCCACTGCTGCCAGCGCGCCAGCGTGGCATTGTCGATGAAGCCTTTGAGCCGTTCCAATTGCGCGCGCAAATCCTGCGGATTTTGTCCGAGGTAAGCGTAATCATCGAGCAGATAGCGCAACCGTACTTTCGGCGACGGCAACAACTCAAGACAATCGGCGTCGCGCATCATGTCGATCAGCGCGCTGGGTAACGCGACGCGGCCAATCTTGCGGCTCTCGGCTTCGACGTAAACGGGACGCGACGGGTCGAGCGCGGTCAACGCTTCCGAAAGCCGCGTTTCAAACGCTCTTTGCGAGGGTTGCGGAGTGTCCGGCAGTGCGCCGAGAACCGATCCTTTGTGCGCGGCCAATGCTTCGAGATCGAGCGTTTGTTCCCCGCAAGCCGCCAGCGCCGTCAGCAGTCGCGTTTTTGCGCTGCCGGTAGGGCCGCAGACGACTCGCCAGCGGTAACGCGGCGGTAAATCGTCGAGGGTTTGCAGAACGTGGTTGCGCCAGGTTTTGTAGCCGCCTGTCAATTGCATCGCCCGCCAGCCGATCAACCGCAACCATGTAACGAAGCTGGCGCTGCGCATGCCGCCGCGCCAACAATACACCAGCGGTCGCCAGTTTTTGGGACGGTCGGCAAATTCGTTGTCGAGATAATGCGCGATGTGGCGGGCGACCATCGCGGCGCCGACTTTGCGCGCTTCAAAAGGGGAGCTTTGGTACAGCGTGCCGACGACGGCGCGTTCTTCGTCGTTCAGGACAGGGCAGTTGCGGGCGCCGGGGAGATGGTCTTCGGCGAATTCGGCGGGAGAACGCGCGTCGATGATCTCATCGGCATCGACCCGTTGAGCCAGTGTGCAGCGGGCGTCGGGGAGAAGGGTCATGACACATGAACTCGCGGAAGAGGATCGGGAAAACCGCATTGTGGCACGGCGGCGGCAATGGGGGAGAAACCGGGAACGGAGAAAATGTTTCGATCCGCTATATTGTGCAGAA
>JAITBX010000222.1 GCA_031283405.1 Burkholderiales bacterium
TTCAATATCCCAACTATCTGGCTGTCGCTAAATCTCGATTTCTTCATCTGAATTTCCCTTCACCTCTATATCATGGAAAATTCTACTTTTGGTTGGCTCAGTTTTACGGGGGGATTACCGGCGGTCGTCGGGTATCTTCATCCCTTTCCGGTATTGATCCCATTTACTGGGGCGAAAAACTCCCGATGCGTCCCTTTGCAACTGATTGTCGGCGAGCGCCTTCTCTATGGCGTAAGACGTAAGCAAGCCTGATTGCGGGGTAATCACATGAAACCACAATCGTGTACGCAACTGATCGATAGGATGCGTTGAAGGTCTGCCCTTGCCGCGCGGCTTGACACTTTCATAGGGTGGTTTGTCAGGAAGTTGGAACATCAGCGAGCAGATTTTAGTGTACCGAAAATCGGATTATCAGTTCATGTGATGCTAAATGCAATTTGTGGAGAGACTGCGCGGCAGGGTGTATCCCTTGTCAGGATGCGAATACCCCACCCCAAAAAGCAAACGCCCGAGGGGATTGATTGCCTCGGGCGCTGCGCCAGCAAATGATTGCCGACAAGTTGGAACCTTGTGCGCGTAATTATGGGCTGTGCGGCTCATGTCGTCAAGGCATCTTGTTGACATGATCCTTTGAGGGTGTTTTTAACTACCCGGGCTTACCCACCGGGCTACGCTTGTTTCTATCAGTCTATTTGCCTTGGATCAAACCATGGCGAAACGGTAAAAGGTGTGGTTTTCAGGGCGCGCCGCAGTAATGCCAGTGTTGTTGGCGGTGTGAGTGTGACAAGCGCGGCGCAGTCATTGCGTCTTTGGCGAGGTTATTTGCGATCAGCAAAAAAGCCCGCCATCTTTTCGAATGGCGGGCTTCACAAAGAGGCGGCGCAAACAGACTCAGTTTGTCGGCTTGCTGTTCTTCACTCTCATTTTGAACAGTTCGCGTTTCAGCACGAACTGCTGCGGCAGTTTATCGCCGAGTTTGTCGAACCATTCTTTGTGGTCGTCCAGTTCGGTCAGCCAGGCGTCGGCATCGACTCGCGTCAGAGCTTCAAACGTGGTCTTGTCGATATTGAATCCGTCCCAGTTGATATCTTCGTAGCGCGGCATCCAGCCCAGCGCGGTTTCCTTGGCGCCGATGGTGCCGCGCGCGCGGTCAACGATCCAGAGCAGAACGCGCATGTTGTCGCCGAAGCCCGGCCACATGAATTTGCCTTTTTCGTCGGTGCGGAACCAGTTGACGCAGAAAATCTTGGGCGCGTACTCTACTCGCTTGTCCATGTGCAACCAATGGTTGAAATAATCGCCCATGTGGTAACCGCAGAAGGGCAACATCGCAAACGGGTCGCGGCGCACGACGCCTTGCGCGCCGAAAGCGGCGGCGGTCGTTTCGGAACCGAGCGTGGCGGCCAGATAAACGCCGAAATTCCAGTTGAACGCTTGATACACCAGCGGGATCGTCGTGGCGCGGCGACCGCCGAAAACAAACGCGGAGATCGGCACGCCTTTCGGGTCTTCCCAGTTCGGGTCGATCGACGGGCATTGATGGATCGGCACGGTGAAACGCGCGTTGGGATGCGCGGCTTTGCGGTCGGTTTCGCGGCCGATTTCCGGCGTCCAGTCTTGCCCGGTCCAGTCGATGGCGTGCGCGGGCGGATCGGACATGTGCTCCCACCAGATATCGCCGTCGTCGGTCAGCGCAACATTGGTGAAGATGACGTTCTCTTTGAGCATCGCCATCGCGTTGTAGTTGGTTTTTTCCGACGTGTTGGGCGCGACGCCGAAGCAGCCGGCTTCGGGATTGATCGCGTAAAAGTGACCGTCTTCGCCCGGCTTGATCCAGGCGATGTCGTCGCCGACCATCGTGACCTTCCAGCCGTTGAATGTCTTGGGCGGAATCAACATCGCAAAATTGGTTTTGCCGCAAGCGGAAGGGAAAGCGCCGGCGATGTAAGTCTTTTCGCCTTGCGGCGATTCGACGCCGAGAATCAGCATGTGTTCGGCCAGCCAGCCTTCTTCGTGCGCCATCGTCGAAGCGATTCGCAACGCGAAACATTTTTTGCCCAGAAGCGCATTGCCACCGTAGCCGGAACCATACGACCAGATTTCGCGCGTTTCAGGATAGTGAACGATGTATTTGGTGTCGCGGTTGCACGGCCAGAGCGAATCTTTTTCGCCCGGCGCCAGCGGCGCGCCGACGCTGTGAACGCAGGGGACGAATTCCCCGTCGCTGCCCAGAACGTTGAACACCGCTTTACCCATGCGCGTCATGATGCGCATATTGACCACGACGTAAGGCGAATCGGTGATTTCGATACCGATGTGCGCAATCGGCGAACCGAGCGGCCCCATCGAGAACGGCACGACGTACATCGTGCGTCCGCGCATGCAGCCTTTGAACAAACCGTTCAACGTCTCGCGCATTTTTTGCGGCGCCATCCAGTTGTTGGTCGGGCCGGCGTCTTCCTCTTTGGCCGAACAGATGAATGTGCGGTCTTCGACGCGCGCCACGTCCGACGGGTCGGAGCGCGCCAAGAAACAATTTTTGCGCTTGGCTGGATTCAGTTTGATGAATGTTCCCGCCTCGACCATCTCGGCGCAGAGGCGGTCGTACTCCTCCTGCGAGCCGTCCGCCCAAACGACGCGATCCGGCTGAGTCAAAGCCACAATTTCGGCCACCCATTTTTTGGCTTTTTCATTTTTAACGTATTCTGGAATGTTCAGATTTACGGATGAGTTCATAGCAATACACTTTTTGATAAAGAAAGTTGTTGCGTCAGGATGACTATCGCCTGCGGTTTCCCTGCCCCGCTTTTGGCCGATGCGTAATTATAAAGCGCTTGGCGCGGCAATTGTGGCAGACATTCAAAAGACACGCAGATTATGCGGAAACGATAGGCGCGAAAACAAGCATACCCCGCGCGGTCAACAAAAAGCCCGTCATTCACCGAACGACGGGCTTTCCTCGTGAAAAGAAGCGAGGCGCTTACTTCAGCTTCGTTTCCTTGTACGCCACATGCTTTCTGGCGACAGGATCAAACTTCATGATCTCCATCTTTTCGGGCATGTTCTTTTTGTTCTTGGTCGTCGTATAAAAGTGGCCGGTTCCGGCGGACGATTCCAGTTTGATTTTTTCACGCATGATCGGTCTCCGTGATTAAAGGTGTTGGCCTTGCGCGCGCAAGTCGGCCAGCACCGCGTCGATCCCTTTTTTGTCGATCGTGCGCAATGCGGCGTTGGTCAGGCGCAAGCTGACGTAACGGTTTTCGCTTTCGACCCAAATCCGGCGCTGCTGCAAATTGGGCAGAAAGCGGCGCTTGGTCTTGTTGTTCGCGTGGGAAACATTGTGCCCCACCATCGGGCCTTTCCCGGTCACCTGGCATACTCGAGCCATGGTTTGCTCCTACGGTTTCAGTATTCGGTCAAACGACGGCAAAACGCCGCCAAAGAATTTTTTATTATGCCCCAAGCGGCAAAAAGAAGCAAGGGGCGGGTAGCAAGGCGTAGGGGCGACCGTCTTCATTTGGGAAGGCATGCGGCTGCCAGTCAATGTAAGCATTTATGATTGGGCGATCCAAAATAATTTTTTTACACCGAAGTATGATAGTCAAAAGCGCGGAGATTTTATTCAGCGTTTTTCAAGTGCGTATTTAGAGCATTATCATTATAAAAACGGAAAAAGGGACTGTCTGTCTGTGTCTATCCCGTCCAACTGTCCAAACCACTTTCACTGCTTCTCGAAAGGCATTTTTTTGACGACTTACTGACAGTTTCTGGTTCGCCCAGCTTGTCATCCGTCAATTTTTTGCCCATCACCTCTCCATGGCCGCACCTTCAAACCCTGTTTTTCCCTCTTGACGCAGCCTCAATCCGCCCTACTCGTGAACAGGGTCAGCAAACACCTGAACATTTTCCATCCGCCACCCCGCGCAAATAAAATCCCGTCAACAATCCGCCAACCGAACCCTACAATCAGCATCCGGTGATCGCGCCGAGTGCTGAAACCGTTCCTTCATAACCTGCCTTGGCCGATGTTGCTGG
>JAITBX010000062.1 GCA_031283405.1 Burkholderiales bacterium
CGCGGACAGGGCGATGAGTTCGCCGTATTCGTTGAAGTAGGTGTTGGTGGAAGCGGAGAGGTCGGGATCGATAAAGCCGGTGAGGTGAAGGTTGGTCAATGCGGCGGCGTTGGTGTTACGAAATGTCCATGCCCAAGTGCGGTTCTGGCTGGCGTCGATGGTTTCGTTGAAGGTGACGGTTAATCCAGCGGGAAGGTTGCTTGCGGCGTCAGGAAAGCGACGGTCTTCGTAGGTGTTCGTGCCATCGTAGATGAAAAGACTGAGCCGTTCGATGGTGATGTCTGGGGCGGCGTGGGCGTATGTCACAGCGCAAAAACCGATGATCCCAACCAAAGAGGTGATGATTCCCTTGAGCAACGAATGCATGTTGATTCCTTCGTATATCCAGAAAAATGAACAACAAAAAAACACACAACAAGATGCGACCTCGTTCGGAAAGAGGCGTGCCGCTGCCTTTTTCCGAATGCCCCCAATGGCTAAAACAAAAAACTTGCGAAAATACTTGCAGAAACGCTTGATAGGAGACGTCAACAAAGGATTCGTTGCGTCGTCATTGGAATGGATCAAGAATAGTCGCGCTTTTTGAAGCTGACAATAACTTTTATTGGCATAATTTGTTAAATTATGTGTCTGCCAAAGTGTTGATTAAGGAATGGGGGATTCTGCGACATCGCTTCGCTCCGCGCAGAATGACGCAGAGTGAAGCGTTTATTCCCTTGTTATGCCACTGATGCGAATCTGTATCGGCTTGAACGGTTGGCAATTGTTCAGCGGATCCTTCATCATGCCGCCGAAGCCGAAAGCGCCCGTTATAATGGGCACATTACTTTTTGCATGAGAAGCCGATGGCCGTTCCGATCAAAACCGCCGATGAAATCGCCGCGATGCGGGTTGCCTGCCGGCTCGCCTCCGAAGTGCTGGACTACATCACGCCTTATGTCAAAGCCGGTGTGACGACGGGAGAGCTTAATCGCTTGTGTCACGATTATCAGGTCAACGTTCAGGGCGCCATTCCGGCGCCGCTCAATTACGCGCCGCCAGGGCACAAGCCTTATCCGGCGTCGGTGTGCATCTCGCTCAATCATGTTGTCTGTCACGGCATCCCCGGCCCCAAAAAACTGAAAGTTGGAGATATTCTGAATATTGACGTAACAGTCATCAAAGACAGTTTTTATGGCGATTCCAGTCGTATGTACTGCGTCGGCGCGCCGTCGATTCTCGCCAAGCGTCTGATCGACGCCACCTATCAAGCGATGTGGCGCGGCATTCGCGCCGTGCGCCCGGGCGCGCGTTTGGGCGACATCGGCCACGCCATTCAGCGTTTCGCCGAAGCGCAGGGCTTTTCGGTCGTGCGCGATTTTTGCGGGCACGGCATCGGTCGCGGCTTTCATGAAGACCCGCAAGTGCTGCATTACGGCCTCCCCAATACCGGCCTCGAATTGCAGGAAGGCATGATCTTCACCATCGAGCCGATGATCAACGCAGGGCGTCACCAACTGCGCATGCTGGCCGACGGCTGGACAGTCGTCACCGCCGATCATTCGTTGTCGGCGCAATGGGAACACACCGTGCTCGTCACTGCCGACGGCGTCGATGTGTTGACAGTTTCCGCGCACGCGCCGCCGCCGCCGGCATCCTGAAATGAATTTTCTGACAGCGAAACAACTCGCGGCGCACAAAAAAACATTGAGCGAAGCGCGCCGCGCTCTGCGTGATTCTTTTCTTTCGCATCCCGATACTTCGTTGTTGCTGCGTCGGCACAGTTTGCTGGTCGATCGCTTGTTGCGCGCGCTGTGGTATTCATTGCCCGCCGCCGTTACCCGTCACAACGTCTTGATCGCCACCGGCGGCTACGGACGCGCCGCGTTGTTTCCGTATTCCGATATCGACATCGCCGTCATCTTGCCGGAGCCGTCCGACGATACGATCCGCGCCGCACTCGCCGAATTTGAAACTGCGCTGTGGGACGTGGGTCTTGCCGCCGGTTACGCGGTGCGCACACTCGATGAATTGCGCGACATCGACGCGCTCGACATCGCTGTGCAAACGGCGCTGATCGAACACCGTTATCTTGCCGGTTCGCGCGCTTTGTATCGCCGCTTTGAAGAAACGCTGACGACGTGTTTGACCTTCTCGCGTTTCTTCGAGGCCAAACGTTTCGAGCAGGAGCAGCGCCATCTAAAATACCGCGACGCGCTCTACAATCTCGAACCGAATCTGAAAGAAAGTCCCGGCGGCCTGCGCGATGTGCAGATGTTGCGCTGGCTGACCCGCGCCGCCGGTTTCGGTTTTCGCTGGAAAGAAATCGTCGATCACGGTTTGCTCAGCGCCGCCGAAGCGCGCGCTTTGCAACAGAACGAACATTGGCTCAACACGCTGCGCATCCGCTTGCATTATCTCGCCGACCGCGCCGAAGAGCGTTTGATCTTCGATCATCAAGCGGCGCTCGCCGAGCAAATGCACATCGCCGGCAAAGGAGCACGACGCCCTGGCGAAATTCTGATGCAGCGTTATTACCGCGCCGCGCAAACCATTCGCCGTCTCAATACTTTGCTGCTGCAAGTCATCGAAGAGCGTTTTGCGCCGTCGCCACCGATGCGCCAACTCGATGACTTCTTCACGCAGCGCGGCGACTTGCTCGACATCGACGATCCGCAACGATGGGTTCACACGCCTTCGGTGTTGTTCGACACTTTTCTGCACTGGCAGTGCAACCCTGAAATCACCGGCTTGTCGTCCCGCACGCTGCGCGCATTGAACGACGCTCGCCCGCGAATCAATCGCGCTTTTCGCGCCGACCCGAGCAATCGCGCCAAATTCATCGAACTGTTTCGCGCGCCGCGCGGCGTCCTGCACGTCTTGCGAATGATGAATCTCTACGGCTTGCTCGGTCAATACCTGCCGGCATTTGGCCGTATCGTCGGCCAAATGCAGCACGATCTTTTTCACGCTTACGCCGTCGATGAACACACGCTGATGGTGGTGCGTCACTTGCGCCGTTTCAAGGATGGCGATCACGCTCACGAATATCCGCTGTGTTCGCGGCTGATGAATGACTTTGAGCGCCCCGAAGTTTTGTATCTGGCCGCGTTGTTTCACGACATCGCCAAAGGGCGCGGCGGCGATCACGCTTTACGCGGGAGCTTCATCGCGCGCCGTTTCTGCGAGCGACATCCGCTCCCCAAAGACGACGCGGCACTGATCGTCTGGCTGGTGCGCGAACATTTGTTTCTGTCGCTCGTCGCGCAGAAAGAAGACCTCTCCGACCAGAACATCATCGCGCGTTTCGCGCGGCGCGTCGGCTTCGAGCGCCGTTTGATTGCGCTGTATCTGCTGACCGTTGCCGACATTCGCGCCACCGGCCCCAAAGTGTGGACTCCGTGGAAAGCGCAGTTGCTCGAAAATCTTTTTCTGGCGGCGCGCGCGCATTTGCATCAGGACGACACTCTCGATTCGGTGGCGCAAAAGCAGCGCGAAGCGCTCGACCGATTGTATGTGCGCGGCTTCAATGCGCCGCCCGCTCTCTGGCAGACGCTCGACACCACTTATTTTCAGCGGCACGGTGTCGATGATTTGTGCTGGCACGCGATGGAATTGCGCGACTGCGCCGAGGCGGAAAAACTTGCTGGTGCGGTTTTAAGTGAAGCGTTGACACTTCCGAGACACGATTCATGGCGCCATCCTTCGCCTCCATCGCCCCCATCCCAGCCTTCCCCCAGAGGGGGAAGGAGCTACCTCCCCTCCCCCTCTGGGGGATTTCTCCCTTCCCCTCTGGGGAAGGGTTGGGGTAGGGGCCAAGGGTGGGAGCCAACAACGCAAGAATGCACAAACCCAAATCAAAAACACTCTGATACAGAAATTATCGTGGTGCGCACCCAACCTTTGCCGCAAGGCGCAGGCTTGAAAATCATGGTTTATCTGCGCGACCGCTCCGGCCTCTTCGCGCAACTGTGCCATTTCTTCGGCCGCCACCGCTTGAATATTCTCGAAGCGCGCATTCATACCACGCGCCACGGTTACGCGCTCGACACTTTCGCCGTTGACGCTGCCGACTCGCGCTACGTTGGCGACGACGCCGATGATGATGCGCGTTCCGAACTGGAAGAATCACTCAATCGCTTCTTGCAACAGCCGCCGCCGGCAGCGCCCTTGCCGATGGGAAAAAAGAGCCGCCGTTCAAGACACTTCCCGCTGACGCCG
>JAITBX010000046.1 GCA_031283405.1 Burkholderiales bacterium
GACAATTCCGACGCCCGCAAATAACCTTCGACTTCGCCTTCGATCAGCGTAATCACGGCGCCCTTGGCGTCCAGACTCTTGACCATGCCTTCGACGACGCTGCCCTTGTCGTTGACCGCCACGAAGTTAGTGAACGGATCGCCCTCAAGTTGCTTGACGCCCAGCGAAATGCGCTCACGCTCGACATCAATCGCCAGAACAATCGCTTCAATCTCTTGGCCTTTGCGATAATCGCGCACTGCCGTTTCGCCCGGCAGCGTCCACGACAGATCGGACAAATGCACCAAGCCGTCGATGCCGCCCGAAAGACCGATAAAGACGCCGAAGTCGGTGATCGACTTGATCGCGCCTTTGACGTGATCGCCCTTCTTGTGGTTCATCGAAAACTCTTCCCACGGATTGGGCTTGCACTGCTTCATGCCGAGCGAAATGCGGCGACGTTCTTCGTCAATTTCGAGAATCATCACTTCGACTTCGTCGCCCAGTTGGGTGACTTTTGTCGGATGAATGTTCTTGTTCGTCCAGTCCATTTCAGAAACGTGCACCAAGCCTTCAATGCCCGATTCGACTTCGACGAACGCGCCGTAATCGGTGATGTTCGTCACCTTGCCGAACAAGTGCGTGCCCGGCGGATAGCGGCGCGACAATCCGTCCCACGGATCGTCGCCGAGCTGCTTGATGCCCAGCGAAACACGGTTTTTGTCCTGATCGAACTTGAGCACTTTGGCCGTGACTTCGTCGCCCACCACCAGCACTTCCGAAGTGTGCTTGACGCGACGCCAAGCCAGATCGGTGATGTGCAGCAAGCCGTCGATGCCGCCCAAGTCAACAAACGCGCCGTAATCGGTGATGTTCTTGACGACGCCCTTGACGATCGCGCCTTCGGTCAGTGTCGCCATCAATTTTTCGCGGTCTTCGCCCATCGTCTCTTCGAGCACAGCGCGGCGCGACACCACGACATTGTTGCGTTTCTTGTCGAGTTTGATGACCTTGAATTCCATCGACTTGTTTTCAAACGGCGAAGTGTCTTTCACTGGTCGCACATCGATCAGCGAGCCGGGCAAAAAAGCGCGGATGCCGTTCATCATCACCGTCAAGCCGCCTTTGACCTTGCCGGACACCAAGCCTTGAACGAGGGAGCCTTCGACCATCGCCATTTCGAGGTCTTGCCACGCTTTCAGCCGCTTGGCTTTGTCGCGCGACAGATGTGTGGTGCCGTAACCGTCTTCGATCGAGTCGATGGCAACCGTCACGAAGTCGCCAACTTTCACCTCGACTTCGCCGTTATCGTTCTTGAATTCTTCGATGGGAATGAAACTTTCCGATTTCAAACCGGCGTTGACCACAACGATGTTGTAATCGACGCGGGTGACTTCGGCGGTGATGAGTTCGCCTTGCCGCATTTCCTGACGGGCGAGCGACTCCTCAAAGAGTGTCGCAAAATTTTCGGAAGCCGCCGGAGCAGCAGAGGGAGTAACAGTAGCCATTGGGGTTGGTTCCTTAATGGTAAGACCGTCGCGCGAGAACCCTGTATCTCGCTATTGACGAGCCGATTTATAAAATTGCTCTCTTGCCGCCGGCTAAAGCAGCGGAGAACCGTTGTTTTTTACGGGAAGTCAACCTTCCAGACGCGAGCGACAATACGCCAACACTTGCGCCAACACAACCGCAACATCCAGCGTCGTCGTGTCGATCTCCAAGGCATCCGGCGCCGCTTTCAACGGCGCCACATCGCGTCCGGCATCGCGCGCGTCGCGCTCGCCGATCTCCTGCAAAAGGGTGGTTATATTACTCGGTAACCCTTTTTCGATCAACTGCTTATACCGGCGTTGCGCCCGCGCTTCGACGCCGGCGGTGATAAAAATTTTGCAAATGGCATCAGGAAAAACCACCGTCCCCATATCGCGGCCATCCGCCACCAGCCCCGGCATCCGTCGCGCCTCCCGCTGCGCCTGCAACAGCGCCGCCCGCACCCCCGCCAGCGCCGCCACCTTCGACGCCGCCGTGCCCACCTCCTGTCGCCGCAGCGCCAGCGACAACTCGCGGCCTTCCAACCAGATTGCTTCGCTGCCCTCCTCCGTTTTTCCCTCAAAGCGCGGCCGCAAATCCGCCGCCAGCCGTGCCAGCGCTGCTTCGTCGGAAAGCGGCACTCCGCTGTCCAGCGCCTTCCAGCCGATCATTCGATAAAAAAGCCCGCTGTCCAGCAAATGAAAGCCCAGCGCCGCCGCCAGCGACGCCGCCAGCGTGCCTTTGCCGGACGCCGCCGGACCGTCGATCGTCACGACGGGAATGGAGGAATGCACTGCGGACGAAAGCGCCGGAGAAGAAGGTGTTGGAGAATTCATGGGGACATATTTTAGAGTGTTTTTGCACAACCTCCACCAGCTTGCGCAGTCCTCAGTTCTCCTTCCCCGACGCCCCCCCCTTTTTGCAAAGGGGGTGTCGGCGAAGCCGACGGGGATTTGCACTCTCGTCTTCGGCGAGAGTCGGGGAAGGTTGGGATGGGGGCATAGGGGCGGCATCCTGCCGCCCCCAACACGGGCGACCACAGGTCGCCCTACGGAAAAGGGCGGTTTGAAACCCGCCCCTACGCCTTCTTGTGCCGCGTTGAATCGAAACTGCCAAGCCCATAAAAAAAGGACGGGATCGCCGTCCTTTTTTGACACAAACGCAACGCCGGTTATTTGTGGCTCAGCGCTGATTCAACCATCGCTTTAAGCTCGTCGTCCGTCGCATTGACCTTCATATGGCCTTTGCCGGTCTTTTGCGCTTCGACGATCCTTGCCACTGCGCCTTTGTCGCTCGCATACTTGGCCGAAAGCTCTTTGTAGCTCGGACCCATCTTCTTGGCCTCGACATCGTGGCAGCTCAGGCAACCCTTGCTCTTCATCAGAGCCGCTGTATCCTGCGCCGAAACCGCACCTGCCGACAACAAGGCGCCCGCTGCTACTGCTACCATCAACACTTTCAGTTTCATCCTTACTCCTTCCTTATGTGCGCTTGCGCGCGACTCAAAAAAACCGCCGATATCATATCAATCCGGCGCCTTGTGTGCCACTCCTTTATGGCAATCCGTACAAATTTGTCCGCCGCTCAATGCACTGACGTGCATATCTTTCAGAAACTCTTTTTCCGGATTGTTAATTGTATCCATAAAATGGCAATTGCGGCACTCTTGCCCTCCATTCTCTTTCATCCGCGCCCATTCGCTCTCCGCCAGCTCTTTGCGCTTAGCCTCGAATTTTTCAGGCGTGTCGATCGTTTTTGTAACGTGATGTGCATAAAGCTCGCCGACTGCCTTCATCTTGCGCTTCATCTTCGGGATGAATTCCTCAGGCAAATGGCAGGACGAGCAGCCCACACGAACGCCGTACTGATTGGAATAGTGCTTGGACATTTTCCATTCCTTGGCCGCGTCGTTGGCGTGACACGTCGAGCAAAATTCGGTAGTGCTGGTTTCGTGCAACGTGTAATTCATCGTCGCCAACCCTGCTACACCAACGATAACCCCAAAAATCAACCAGACCCACGGTATTTTTTTCTTCATCGAAATACTTCCTTCCTTTTAACAACACTCAATTTCCGGGGGCCGCTCTTTTCATGCTTCACTGTGCGCTCTCAGCGCAACAACCGCGCGATCCCCGCACGATGACACTCCATAATTTTGCCACGCAACACGAATTAACTCCACCGTATTTTGCGGTGCAGCGATGTTAAACGAAGCGCGTTGCCAACCGTTTACTTATTTCTGATCCAGATCAAAAAGCGATGCTTTTCCTGCCTTTTGATGCTGTCGCGTTTCAATTTATTTCCACAAGGAGACAAGGGGAAAAGTCCCCTTTTACAAAGGGGTAACAATTCCATGCCTGATTTCTGATTACATTCATTCCGCTCAACTTTCCAGCTCGACTCACAAATTTTTCAAGTCTTGAAATCAGCAGTTTTATTCGTAGTCGAAGTGGCGCTCATCCTTCAACAAGTTCAAGGCGCGCAGAATAAAACTGGCGGTAGCCCTACCTCTGAATAAAAATCGCCACGCCCGCCAGCACCGCGAACACGATGCTGGCGCGCAGCGTGGCGCGCAGCGTTGCCGCTTCGCGTCCCAACAATCCCACCGCAGCGCAAGCGACGGCGATCGACTGCGGCGAAATCATTTTGCCGGCAGCGCCGCCCAGCAAGTTGGCCGCGACCAGCAGCGTTTCGGAAACGCCGATCTGGTGCGCAACGGTCGCCTGCAAAGGCGCAAACAAGGCGTTGGACGAAGTGTCCGAGCCGGTCAAAAAGACGCCAAACCAGCCCAGCGCCGGCGCCAGCAACGGATAAATCTTGCCGCTTTCGGCCAGCGCCAACGCCAGCGTCGCCGACATTCCCGCGTAGTTGGACAACGTGGCGAAAGCCAACACCAAGCCGATGGTCAACATCGTCGTCCACATGCCGACGCACGTTTCCTTGAACACGCCCAGCACAAATTTTGGTCGCCAGCGCAAGCACACCGCCGACAGCAGTGTCGAGAGCAGAATGCCGGTGCCCACCGCGCC
>JAITBX010000076.1 GCA_031283405.1 Burkholderiales bacterium
TTCACCGGCCATTTCCCCGATTATCCGGTGATGCCGGGCGTGCTGGTCATCGAAGCGCTGGCGCAAGTGGCGGTGATTCTGGCGTACAAGAGCGGCGCGTCCAGCATGCCCAACGGCGAACGCGGCATCATCCTCTTTGCCGGCATCGACGAAGCACGATTCAAGCGCCAGGTCATTCCCGGCGATGTGCTGGTGCTCGAAGCCGAAATGATCCGGACGACACGCGGCGTCGGCAAATACAAAGCGCGAGCCTTAGTGGACGGCAAAGTAGCGTGTGAAGCGGTGTTGATGGCAGCGCTGCGACCGCCGTTGCGCAGCGCCGCGCAGAAGAAAAGCGACGCTGCCGAGAAGCAGAAAGTCATCGATTGACCGTGAAAACGAGATCACATGCCTATCATTCACCCGCAAGCGCTGGTTGATTCCCGCGCTGAGTTGGCCGACGACGTTGAAGTCGGCGCTTTTTCCATCATCGGCGCGCAAGTCAAAATCGGCGGCGGCTCCGTGATCGGCGAACACATCGTCTTGACCGGCAACACGACACTCGGACGCAACAATCGCATCTTTCAATTTTGTTCCATCGGCGAAATTTCGCAGGACAAAAAATACGGCGGCGAGCCGGTGACGACGACGATCGGCGACAACAACACGATTCGTGAATACGTCACCATTCATGCCGGCACCGTGCAGGATCGCGGCGATACGCAAGTCGGCAACGGCAACTGGCTGCTCGCTTACACCCACATCGCGCACGATTGCGTGGTCGGCGACAACACCGTGTTCTCCAATGGCGCGCAGTTGTCGGGGCATGTGCGCGTCGGCGATTACGCGACGATGGGCGGCTTTTCCGGCGTGCATCAATTCTGCCGCATCGGCGCGCACGCGATGGTGGCAGGCGGCTCGATCATCGTTCAAGATGTGCCTCCCTATGTGACCGTCGCCGGTTTTCCGGCGAAACCGGCGGGCGTCAACAGCGAAGGACTGCGCCGTCGCGGTTTTTCGGCAGAAGAGATTCAAGCGATTCGCCGCGCTTACAAAACGCTGTACCGCGAAGGGTTGACGCTCAAAGAAGCGCGCGACAAAATTTCGCAGGAAGCCGCGCAATTTCCGGCGCTTGAAAGATTGTTGCGCTTTCTGGAAGAAGAAGGGCGCGGGATTGTGCGGTAGAGCAGTTTTGATTCATGTGAACGCATTCATTTCTTGTTCTGCCGCCCCGGACTCGCCCGCCGGGCGAGTGGCTTTCTTGTTTGGACAAGAAGGTTACCAAAGAAACCATTCCCCTCATTTGCCGTTTCTGGCCGCCCGCTTCGCGGGTGCCCTGCGCTTCTCAGGCAATGCCGAGGCTCGGGAACTCGCGATCCTGAAAAAATCAGAGGATCACTCGGACAGCCCTCGCCCTGTTTCGGCGTTGCCTTGCGATGCTCGGCGGCTTCAAGGGGAAGTTGAAAACGTGCCAATAGAAAACGATTGTGGTTATTGTGGCGCGAGGCACGCTATGAAAAGCCCCCTTTTGAAAGGGGGTGCCTGCCTTGGCGGGCGGGGGTTTGTATTCCACCTTTCGCTTATGGAAGAAACGAGAAGCGAAGCGTATGCAGTTAAACCCAAAACACGCCGATGTGTGAAACCCCAATGAAAAACTCCGCGCCTCTCAAAATCGGACTCGTTGCCGGCGAAGCGTCCGGCGACAAGCTCGGCGCGGCGTTGATCGAAGCGTTGCGCCCGCATTTGCCGGAAGCGCATTTCGTCGGCATCGCCGGGTCGCGCATGCAAGCGCTCGGCGCGGAAAGTTGGTTTCCGATGGAGCGTTTGTCGGTTCACGGTCTCATCGAAGTGGTTCGTCACTTGCCGGGATTGTGGCGGTTGCGCAAAGCGCTGATTCAACGAATGCAAGACGAAGGCGTGACGTTGTGCGTCGGCATCGACGCGCCGGATTTCACGCTCGGCATGGAGCACGAACTCAAACGAGCGGGAATGCGAACGATTCATTTCGTCAGCCCGTCGGTGTGGGCGTGGCGGCGCGGGCGCATTCCGAGAATCGGCGCAGCAACGCATCGGGTGTTGACACTGTTTCCTTTCGAGCCGCCCTTGTACGAAGCGCACGGAATCCCTGTTACTTACGTCGGCCATCCGGCAGCGCAACGCGCCGCCGACGAAGGATCGCGCGCGCGCGCGCGGGCAGTGTTGCAAATCACCGGCGATGCGCCGGTGTTTGCGTTGCTGCCGGGCAGTCGAATGTCGGAGTTGAAACACCACACCGTGTTGTTGGTGGAGACGGCGCAACGGATTCGGCAGGCGTTGCCCGACGCGCGCTTTTTGGTTCCGATGGTATCAATGAAAGCGCAGAAATTTTTTGAAACTTTGCGAGCGACAAGCGTGCATGCCGACGTGTCGTTGATGTTGATCGACGGTCGCGCCGAAGAAGTTTTGCAAGCGGCGGATGTGGGATTGGTGGCGTCCGGCACGGCGACATTGGAAGCGGCGCTGGCGCGTTGTCCGCACATCATTTTTTATCGTGGCCCGGCGCTGACGGTGTGGATCGTCAAGAAAATGCTGGCAGTGCCGTGGGTGGGATTGCCCAATGTGCTGGCACAGCGTTTCATCGCGCCGGAATTGATGCAGGAAGCGGCGACGCCGGAAGCGTTGGCCGAAGAAGCGTTGGCGTTGTACCGCGATGCGCCACGACGGCGCGAGATCGAAGCGGCGTTTGCGGAAATGGCGCAAACGTTGAAAGTTGACACCGGCGCGCGCGCGGCGACGGCGGTATTGGAAGAGTTGAAAAATTGTAAAGCACATGCTTGACTCTCAGGTGCGCTCATTATTCCCTCTCCCGCCCGTCGGGACGCCGAGGGCGGCGTCCCCTACGAACCCCTCTCCCCTCGTGGCACTTCGACAAGCTCAGCATGCGCGGAAGGGGGAGGGAATGTGCCTCCTTCCCCCTCTGGAGGAAGGTTGGGATGGGGGCAATGGAAGTGATGAATGAAACCCTGAATTACGCTTCGGAAGTATCAACACTCCGGCAATATGAAACAGCGAAACAACGAAAATGAAAGAACAAATAACCACCACGTTGATCGCCGGTGTCGATGAAGCGGGGCGCGGGCCGCTGGCGGGAAACGTTGTTGCCGCTGCGGTGATTCTCGATCCCGATAAGCCTATCTCCGGTTTGCGCGATTCCAAAGCCTTGTCGGCAAAAACGCGCGAGCGCTTGGCGCAAGAAATTCGTGAGAGCGCGCTGGCGTTTGCGTTGGGCGAAGCGACAGTCGAAGAAATTGATCGGCTCAATATTTTGCAGGCGACGATGTTGGCGATGCAACGCGCTGTTGCCGCCCTGCCCTTGCCGCCGAACGAAGTTTGGGCTGACGGCAATCGCGCGCCGGCGCTGTCGTATCCGGTTCGCGCCATCGTCAAAGGCGACCGCGATGTGGCGGCCATTTCAGCAGCGTCGATTCTCGCTAAAACGACGCGCGATGCGCAAATGGCGGCGCTGGACGCCCGCTATCCGGTGTACGGTTTTCGTCAGCACAAAGGGTACGGTACGGCGGCGCATCTGGCAGCGTTGGCGGCGCACGGCGCGTGCCCCGAACATCGCAAAAGTTTTGCGCCGGTCGCGCAGACAGTTTTGTTCAGGCACGAATAAAAGGGCGCTTGTTTGGCGCAAGCGGTTCGATAAAAATTCTTGCCAACTTTCATTTTTTCCATTATCTTGCTCTATATCCGCTGGGGGTCTGTTTGAGCATTGTGCCTGAACAGTGAGAAACACTCTTGGAACCTGATCCGGTTGATACCGGCGTAGGAAAGCGCTATGACTGAAAAAACTTTTACTACTCAATCCGTTGACGCGGCGGTTATCACGCCGTTGCCGGCTTCGCGCAAAATTTATGTGACCGGCTCGCGCCGCGATATTCGCGTGCCCATGCGCGAGATCACGCAAACCGACACGCCTACCGCGATGGGCGGCGAAAAAAATCCGCCGATTTTTGTTTACGATTGCTCCGGCCCTTACACCGATCCGAAGGCTCATATCGACATTCACGCCGGTCTTGCGCCGCTGCGCGCGGCGTGGGTTGTCGAGCGCGATGATACGGAAATCCCCTTTCCCGCCCCTTCGGGGCCCCCTCTCCCACAAGCGGGAGAGGGGAAAGAAGATGCGGGCTTAAATCAAAATTGCTCTAAAGCGGACATTCTCTTCGGTGAAGAATGCATTGCTGACGGGGGTTTGTTCAAACAACAACGCCGCGCCAAGGCGGGCGCGAACGTGACGCAGATGCACTACGCGCGGCAGGGCATCGTCACGCCGGAAATGGAATTCGTCGCCATCCGCGAAAACGTCAATCGCTGCGCTTATCTCGATGCGTTGAAAGCAAACCATCCGAACGGCGAAAAAATGGCGGCGTTCATGGGGCGTCGCCATGCCGGTCAGGGATTCGGCGCCGAGATTCCCGACGAGATCACGCCTGAATTTGTGCGCCTCGAAATCGCTCGCGGCCGCGCCATCATTCCCGCCAACATCAATCACCCCGAAGCCGAGCCGATGATTATCGGCCGCAATTTTCTTACCAAGGTCAACGCCAACATCGGCAACTCCGCGCTCGGCTCCAGCGTTCAAGAGGAAGTCGATAAACTTCTTTGGGCGATTCGCTGGGGCGGCGACACCGTGATGGATTTGTCCACCGGAAAAAACATTCACGAAACGCGCGAATGGATTTTGCGCAATTCGCCCGTGCCTATCGGCACGGTGCCGATTTATCAAGCGCTGGAGAAAGTCAGCGGTAAAGCCGAAGAGCTCACTTGGGAAATTTTCCGCGACACCTTGATCGAGCAAGCCGAGCAAGGCGTTGACTACTTTACCATTCACGCCGGCGTGCTGTTGCGCTATGTGCCGATGACGGCCAACCGCATGACCGGCATCGTTTCGCGAGGCGGCTCCATCATGGCCAAGTGGTGTCTAGCGCATCACCAAGAAAGTTTTCTCTACACGCGCTTTGAAGACATTTGCGAAATCATGAAGCGCT
>JAITBX010000139.1 GCA_031283405.1 Burkholderiales bacterium
GTGCTTTTGAACATTCGTTATCGTGTGATTGGGCAAGAGCATTTGCCTGACGGAAAAGTGCCGCACGTCGTTTTATCCAAACACAGTTCGACGTGGGAAGTGCTGGCGATTCCGTTGACCGTGCCGCAGCCTCTGTGTTTCGTTGCCAAAAAAGAATTGTTGTGGATTCCGTTTTTCGGTTGGGGGTTGAAGCTGGCGTCGCCGATCACCATCGACCGCAAGGCCGGACGTGAAGCGATGCAACAGATTTCCGCGCAGGGAAAAGCGCGTCATGAAGAAGGCTTTTGGGTCATTCTGTTTCCCGAAGGGACGCGGGTACCGCCGACGCAGAAGCAGCGCTACAAAACCGGCGGCGCGCGGTTTGCGACGACGCTGGAAGTGCCGGTGTTGCCGATCGCGCACAACGCCGGTTACTTGTGGCCACGCGGCATTTTCGACAAGCGCGCCGGCACGATCACTTTGTCGATAGGGAAACCGATTTCTTCCGCCGGAAAAGACGCGGCAACGCTGATGCAGGAAGTCGAGGGTTGGATTGAAACGGAAACCGCGCGGCTCGGCGACCCGTCGGAAAAAACCGATGATGAGGCGTAGGAAATGAACATGACCGCATCGACCGTCAGTGTTCGCACGATCGCGCTTCAAAACACTTTGCTTTCGTATCAGTTGATTCGCGTGTCTCGTCGCTCGGTGACGATTCGCGTCGAGGCCGACGCCGTCGTCGTCAGAGCGCCGCGCTGGCTGACGATCGGCGAAATCGAAACCGTCTTGCGCGAGCGCGCCGACTGGATCGCGCGGGCGATAGCGTGGTGGCGGCGCCACGCTCGCCCGTTGGTGAGGCCGGCGTGGCAGCAGTTGGGAACCGAGGGGAAAACTGCGGAGGGCGCGGAAGTGTTGTATCGCGGCGCGATGTTGCCGCTGTCGGTGGGGCATGGGCGCAAGAACGAAGCGCAACGCGATTTGTTGGGACTGACGGTGTTCTCTTCCGAGCCTGAAGCCATCGAACAAAGCGTGCGGCAATGGTGGTGGCGCGAAGCTGAAAATGTATTGATGCCGCGCGCGATGGCGATAGCGGCGCAAGCGTGGCGCAAGCCTGCCGGCGTTCGGCTGTCGCGGGCGCGTGGGCAATGGGGAAGCTGCAACGCGCGCAGTGAAATATTGTTGAATTGGCGCTTGATCCTGCTGCCGCCGGAATTGGCCGACGATGTGATTGCGCATGAAGTGGCGCATCTGTACGAACTCAATCATTCATCTCGTTTCTGGACAGTGCTGGAAGCGTTTCACCCGGGAGCGCGCCAACGCCGGAAAGCGCTGGCGGAATGGACGGGGTTGTTGCGGGAGTGATGTGGCGTTGTTATTCAGGCAACGTCGGCGTCGCGGCAATTCCGGCGCTGCGCAAGGCTTCGGTCAGCGTCGCGGCGAATGATTCGCCGTTGCGGGTGTCGCGCCAGGCGCCGCGATCATCGCGCTGAAAATGATGAGCGCCGCCCGGACCGGCCAGCCAGATTTCCTGACGCGGCGCGTGCGCGTTGATGATCCATTGTTGAGTGCCGATGTCGAGCGTCAGAATACCGTCGCTTCGCTGCCAGTCGAGATCGTGGTCGTCGGAAAGGTTTTCAAACGCTTGTTCCAGCGCATCGAAAAAATGATCGGCGGCTTCGGGGAAGGGCGGGAGCGGTAAATTCATGATGGCTGTCACGAGGATGGATAGGAAACGGAAAAACTGCATTGTAGCGCGTGGCGGCAAACGGCAAGCCGGAAGCAGGAAAGGCGCGCACATTGGACGAATCTGCGGTAAAGTGCGAAAGGTTATGTAGAATTTATGCTTTGTTGGCGGATAAAGGCAGTCATGTTTGAAAACGAGTTCAAGTTTTTTTTGCGGCTGAGTTGCGTTGCGCTTCTTTGCTGTTTTTTTGCCGGTTGCGGGATCAAGGGATCGCTGCATTTGCCGCAGGATAATAAAACAACGGCAACGAAGCCTGCGCCGGATCAAGCCGCACCGGCGCAGACGCCCGAGGACGCAACAAAATGATGACGAATTTTTTTCAGGAACATAGCGGAACGCTGCACGTCGAAAACGTGGCGTTGCCGGACATCGCCGCGCAGTTTGGAACGCCGTGTTATGTGTATTCGCGGGCGGCGTTGACGGCGGCGGCGCGTGAATTTCAAACCGAGCTGTGCGATACGGTCGATCTGGTGTGTTACGCGGTCAAGGCCAACGGCAATCTGGCGATTTTGAATTTGTTTGCGCGCATGGGCTTCGGCTTCGACATTGTTTCGGGCGGCGAACTGGCGCGCGTCTTGGCTGCCGGCGGCGACGCGGCGAAAACCGTATTTTCCGGCGTCGGCAAAACCGTGGCGGAGATGGAAGCGGCGCTCTCTGCCGGTATTTTGTGTTTCAACGTCGAATCTGCTTCCGAACTGAACGTGCTGGCGGCGACGGCAGCGCGGCTGGGTAAAATCGCGTCGGTGAGTTTGCGGGTCAATCCCGATGTTGACGCGAAAACGCATCCGTACATTTCCACCGGACTCAAAGAAAACAAATTCGGCGTGCCGTTCGATGAAGCGCGCTCGCTGTATAGGCAGGCCGCCGCCATGCCGTCGTTGCGGGTGACCGGCATCGACATGCACATCGGCTCGCAGATCACCGAATTGTCGCCGTATCGTGAAGCGGCGGAAAAAATGTTGTTGCTGGTACGGCTGCTGGAGGTGGACGGCATCACGCTCGAACACATCGATATCGGCGGCGGCCTCGGCGTTCGCTATCGTGACGAGCAGCCGATTCCGTTGACGGCGTTTGCGCAAATGTTGCGTGAGGTGTTCGCCGGGCGCTCCAAGCGCTTGCTGATGGAACCCGGGCGGCGCTTGGTGGCGAATGCCGGCGTGCTGTTGACGCGCGTTTTGTATCTGAAACCGGGGGATTCCAAAAATTTCGCCATCGTCGATGCGGCGATGACCGATCTGATACGACCGACACTTTATGAGGCGTGGCATCCGGTGTCGGTCGTGACGCTGAGGCAGGGCGTTGCCGAAAAAATCTGGGACATTGTCGGGCCGGTTTGCGAGAGCGGCGATTTTCTGGCGCAGGCGCGAAAATTCGCGTTGCGCGAAGGCGATTTGCTGGCGATCGGCGCGGCGGGCGCTTACGGAATGGCGATGAGTTCAAACTACAATGCGCGTCCGCGCGCGTGTGAAGTGATGGTTGACGGCAGTGAAATCGCGGTGATCCGCGCGCGTGAAGAAATAGAAAAATTGTGGGAAGCGGAACGAATTCTTCCAAAATAAAATTTGAAAATACTTCCGTTCCGATGTGTGAAAAATTATGTGCGAAATCACAACACTTTGAAATTTGCTGTTTTACGCGGCGGTTGAACACTTGCAAATCAGTGAAATGCGGTTAGAATCCAGCCAGCGGGTAAACGTTTTTGTCAAGAGATGTTTTCGCGGCAAATTCAAAATCCGCCGATACTTACTAAGAGCAAGAGATCTCAACAACTCAGACAGGAGTAATGAAATGGCAGATACTTTTACGATGTTAGGCGCTCCGGTAGTGGCGAAGCGTAAAGCGAAAAAAGCTACCAAGAAGACAGCAAAACGCGCGGTCAAGAAAGCCGCAAAGAAGGTAGCAAAGAAGGGCGCCAAGCGCGTTGCCAAGAAGGCAACAGCGAAGAAGGCGGTCAAGCGCGTTGCCAAGAAAGGCGCGAAGAAAGTCGCCAAGAAAGCCGGCAAGCGCGTTGCCAAGAAAGCTGCGAAGAAGGTCGCCAAGAAAGCCGCTGCCAAGAAAACGGCAAAACGCGGTGTGAAAAAAGCGGCCAAGAAAACGGTCAAAAAAGCGGCCAAGCGCGGAGCGAAGAAAGTCGCCAAAAAAGCGGCCAAGAAAACCGTGAAGCGCGCCCGCAAGGCGGCCAAGAAGGGCTAACAAAAAGCGGCAAAAAGTCAAGAGCAAAAGCCGCAAGAAGCACCAACGGGCAACGGTAACGCTGCCCGTTTTATTTGCGGGAGCGACCGTCCGCGGTCGCCCGTCAATGCGCCTCATCCCAATTTTTCCCTTTCCCCAGATTGACGGCCAGCGGCGCGCGAAGTTGCGCGACGCGGCACATCAGCGGCGGCAATTCCTGTTCGGCGCGGGCGATTTCATCTTCAGGCACTTCCAACACCAGTTCGTCGTGAACCTGCAACAGCAAACGGGTGCGCAGGGCATTTTGATCCAGCCATTGCTGAACGGCGATCATCGCTTTCTTGATAAGGTCGGCGGCGGTGCCTTGCATCGGCGCGTTGATGGCGGCGCGTTCGGCGGCGGCGCGGCGCGGGCCGCTGCCGCCGTTGATGTCGGTCAGTGTCAGGCGGCGGCCAAATACGGTTTCGACGTAGCCGCGCTCATGTGCCAGCGCGCGGGTGGCTTCCATGTAGCGGGCGACGCCCGGATAGCGGGTGAAATAGCGGTCGATGAATTGCTGCGCGGCGGCGCGCTCGATGCCTAATTGTTGGGCGAGGCCGAAGGCGCTCATGCCGTAAATCAGGCCGAAGTTGACGGCTTTGATGTAGCGCCGCTGTTCGACGCTGACGTCGGCGGAGGCGATGCCGAAAATTTCGGCGGCGGTGGCGCGGTGAATGTCGGCGCCGTCGCGGAACGCTTGCAGCAAACCGGCGTCTTCCGACAAATGCGCCATGATGCGCAACTCGATTTGCGAATAGTCGGCGGAGAGCAAAACCGACCCTTCAGGCGCGATGAACGCTTCACGAATGCGGCGACCTTCGGCGGTGCGCGCCGGAATGTTTTGCAGATTGGGATCGGAGGAAGCGAGCCGACCGGTGACGGCGGTGGTTTGCGAGAAGGTGGTGTGCACCCTGCCGGTGCGGGCGTTGATCATTGTCGGCAGCTTGTCGGTGTAGGTGGATTTGAGTTTGGCCAGCGCCCGATGTTCGAGCAACACTTTCGGTAGCGGGTAATCGGCGGCCAGCGTTTGCAGCACGTCTTCGTCGGTAGAGGGTTGACCGGTCGAAGTTTTTTTGACCGGCGGCAATTTCATCTGCGAAAAAAGAATTTCACCCAGTTGTTTCGGCGACGACAAATTGAACGGCTGCCCGGCCAGCGCGTGCGCTTCACTTTCCAGCGCCAGCAAACGCTGACCGAGTTCGTGGCTGTGACGCGCCAGAAGTTCGCGGTCGATCAGAATGCCGTGTCGCTCCATCGTGAACAGCACTTCGCGCACCGGCAACTCCATTTCTTCGTAAATCGACAAGAGCGGCGGCGCGGCTTGCAGGCGCGGGTACAGCGCGTGGTGCAGACGCAGCGCCACATCGGCGTCCTCGGCGGCGTAATCGACGGCGCGATCGACGGCGACCTGCTCGAACGGGATGCGGTGCGCGCCTTTGCCGGTGAGATCGTCGTAGTGAATCGTCTGCCAGTTCAAACAGCGGTCGGCCAACGAATCGAGATCGTGCGGCTTGTGCGACTCCAGCACATACGATTGCAACATGGTGTCGTGGCGCACGCCGGAGAGCGCGATGCCGTGATTGGCGAGGATGTGCTGATCGTATTTGAGGTTCTGGCCGAGCTTGCCGGCGTTGGCGTTTTCGAGCCACGGCGTCAGGCGTTGCAGAACCATTGCGCGACCGAGCTGCGCCGGTGCGTCGGCGTAGTAATGGGCAACGGGGATGTAGCACGCTTCACCCGCTGCGCAGGCGAACGACAGTCCGACAATCTCGCCTTGCAGCGGATTGAGCGATGTGGTTTCGAGATCGAAAGAAACCGGCGCGCCAGCCTGCGCGGCGACGTCGAGGCGGGAACACCAGCGCTCCAGCGCGGCTTCGTCGAGTACTGTTTCGTAAGCGAGCGTCGCCGGTTTGCCTTCGGAAAGAAAAGAGGAAGAAGCCGGCGCCGCCGTATTGGCTGCGGCGTTTTCAGCATCGGCGGCGCGGCGGTCGCGCACGGCGTTGTGCTCAGGCGCCGAGGGCAGGGCGGGGGTTTGGGGCGTTTTACTTTGCGGCGCGCTGCTTTTGGGTGACATCCGCAGCCAACTCCTGAACTCGAAGCGGGCGTAAAGCGCGGTCAGCGCTTCGACATCGGCGGGTGCGATGCGCAACATCTCCGGCGTTACCGGCAACGCGCAATCGGTTTTGATCGTCACCAGCCGCCGCGCTTGCGGCAACCAATCGAGCGCTTCGCGCAGATTGTTGCCGACCGCGCCGGTAACCTCGGCGGCGCGCGCGATCAAGCTGTCCAGCGTGCCGTATTGGGCGAGCCACTTCACGGCGGTTTTGGGGCCGACTTTGGCGACGCCGGGGACGTTGTCGGACGTATCGCCAACCAACGTCAGATAGTCGATGATTTGTGCCGGAGTAACGCCGAATTTGGCGACGACGCCGGCTTCGTCGAGCGTCTCGTTGCTCATGGTGTTGACGCAGGTTACATCGGGCGAAACGAGCTGCGCCATGTCCTTGTCGGAAGTCGAAATCAGCGTGCGCCAGCCGTGGCTTTGCGCGTGGCGCGCCAGCGTGCCGATCACATCGTCGGCCTCGACGCCGGATTCGATGATGAGCGGCCAGCCCTGAGCGCGCACGCAATCGTGCAGCGGCGCGATCTGGGCGACGAGATCGTCGGGCATCGGCGGGCGGTGGGCTTTGTAGTCGGGATACCACTCGCTGCGAAAGGTTTTTCCCGGCGCGTCGAAGACGACGGCAAAGTAATCGGGCGCGTATTCCTCGACCAGCCGTCGTAGCATTGACAACACGCCGCGTAATGCGCCGGTCGGCTCGTGGGCAGACGTGCGCAAATCGGGCAAGGCGTGGTACGCTCGATAAAGGTAAGACGAACCATCGACAAGGACGAGCAAAGGCATGATGAAAACTCCCAAAAATCCGGCCGTTGAAATTGGCAAACCCGAAACTGATAAACCCGAAACAGCCGCTCCGCGAACTGTGCAGACGTCTCCCGCTTTTCACAACGGCAGCGGCTACGACAACGGCGAAGAAGCGTGGCGGCTGATCGGGATTATGGCAGAGTTCGCCACGGCGACCGAAAAATTGCGCCATATCGCGCCGGCGGTCAGCATTTTCGGCAGCGCCCGTCTGCCGCCCGAACATCCGTATTATAAAAAGACGGAGATCATCGCCCGCAAACTGTCGGACGCCGGTTTTGCGGTGATTTCCGGCGGCGGCCCGGGCATCATGGAGGCGGCCAATCGCGGCGCGTTTCCGGGACGCTCGCCGGCGGTGGGCTTGAACATTCAGTTGCCGCACGAACAGAGAAGCAATACGTATCAGGATATCAGCCTCAGCTTCCGTCACTTCTTCGTGCGTAAAACGATGTTTGTTCGCCATGCGTCGGCGTATGTGGTGCTGCCCGGCGGCTTTGGCACGCTCGATGAATTGACCGAAAGCATGACGCTCGTGCAAACCGGCAAGGCGCGGCGCATTCCGATCATTCTGGTCGGCGGCGAATTCTGGCGCGGCTGGCTCGACTGGATGCGCGGCGCGATGGTGGAGTGGGATATGGTGACGCGCGAGGAACTGGAGATGGTGCAGGTCATCGAAGAGCCGGACGACATTGTTAAAGCGATCTTCGATTTCTATGAAATCAGCGGCTTCAAGCCGACGCCGGATGAGCGCGAGAGAATGCTTAATTTGTGAGCGCGGAAACGGCGGCGCAGCGTTAACAGACCCCAAGGCATGATGTTAAAATGTGAAGAATGGCAAATGAAGGAAACGTCATGAAGCGAAGTTTAACGATGGTGTTGGCAGGGCTGGGCGTGGCGTTGCTGGCGTTGCCGCTGCTTGTCGTGGCGGCGGAGCCAACCACCGGCGAGACGGCAGCGCCGCCTCCGCCGCCCATCGTCGATGAAAAAACGGCGAAGAAAGCGGGCGCCCAGCCGCTTGCCGATGCTGCTGCCAAGCCGCCATCGCAGGCAGAAAAACAACCGGTAGGAAAACAACCGGCAGGACAGCAACCCAATCAGGCCGATCCGATACAAGGCGATCCCGATCTGGAGCCGCAAGTGACGCTGATCGAGCGCGACGGCGAAACGCACGAAGAAGTGCGGGTCAACGGTACGCTTCGCTACATCAAAGTCACGCCTAAGGCCGGAACCGTGTATTATCTGGTGCCCGTCCAAGGCGCCACCGGCGCTTTCGTGCGCCGCGAAAGTCTGGACAGCGGTTTGCGCGTGCCGATGTGGCAGATTCTTTCCTGGTAGCGCACGAATAACAAATGATTTTGCCGACGGTGTCGGCAGTGGGAGCGTATGTCGGTTTATACCAATGTTACCGCCGAAGAATTATCGGTTTGGCTTGAACGCTACAGAGCCGGCGCGTTGCGGATGCAAGCGCCGATCGCTGCCGGAATCGAAAACACCAATTACTTCGTCACCACGGAAAACGGCGATTATGTGTTGACGCTTTACGAGCGTTTGCCTGCCGCCGATCTGCCGTTTTATCTCGGCCTGATGGCGCACTTGGCGCAGGCGGGGCTGCCGGTGCCGATGCCAGAAGCGGATCGTGACGGCGCTTATTTTTCAACGTTGAACGGCAAACCGGCCGGCTTGATCGCGCGCGTCGTCGGCGCGCCGCAACTGACGCCGACAGCGGCGCATTGCGCGGCGATCGGCGAAACGCTGGCGCGGATGCACTTGGCCGTCGTCGATTATCCGCGAACTTTGGCGAACGCGCGCGGGCGCGAATGGCGCGAAGCGACAGCGCAGGCGGTGCGGCCATTCTTGTCGGACGAACAGCGGCAGTTGCTCGACGCTGAAATGGTGGCAGCGCGCGATGGCGGCATTGAACAGTTGCCGCGCGGCGCGGTTCATGCCGACCTCTTCCGCGACAACGTGCTCTTCGACGACCCCGAAGAAACGCGCATCGGCGGCATCATCGACTTCGGCTTTGCCGCCACCGATTCCTTCGGCTACGATTTGGCGATTACCGTCAACGACTGGTGCGTTGCCGATCCGACGGTTGGCGATCTCGACATCGTGCGCGTCAACGCGATGCTCGGCGCGTATCAAAGTGTTCGTCAGCCGACCGTCGCCGAAAAAAAATGCTGGTCACTGTTGTTGCGCGCTGGCGCCTTGCGTTTCTGGCTGTCGCGGCTTTACGATTATTATTTGCCGCGTGAAGGCTCGCTGGTGCATGCTCACGATCCCATGCATTTTGAACGAATCCTGCGCCAACGTGCGCGTGTTTTGCCTGATTGGCTCACTTTGGAGTTGTAAGATGTCCACGCCCGAATCGCATCACCACCAGCATCACCAGCCACATAACCGATCGCACATCCAGCCGATCATCCGTTGCTCTGCCGGACGCGGCTGGCTGTGGTGGGTCGAAGTCTTTCGACTGATCAAAGAAGCGCCGGGAGCGTGGTATCGAATCGGGGCGGGCTATTTCGGCATTGTGCTGGTGATTCTGCTGCCGTTCATGATCGTGTCGATAATCTCAAAAATCGATTGGGTCAACCACATCGGCAACCTTTTGTTTTACGTTCTGGCGCCGATTTTTACGGTGGGCTTCGTCGCGGCGGCTTGGACGCAGGTGCGCGGGGGGGCGCCGAAACTTTCGCATTTATTCAGCGGCTTCAAGGCCGACGTGAAAACGCTCATGGGTGTCGGATGGACAGGAGCGGCGCTGTTTATACTTTCGGTGCTCATTTTTTTCGTTCTATTGGGAAGCGATTTTGTGACGCAATGGCAGAGCTTTGCCAAAGTCAATCCGGGCAATGCAGATGATCCGGCATCGGCGCAGGCGGCGCTGGATTTTCTCAGTATGTTAGTCTCTCCGCGCTTGTGGCTGGCGATACTTGTTTTCCTGACCTTGGCGTCGATGATCTGGATGGCGATCTGGTTGGCGCCGATGGTAGTGGTGTTTCAACGCACCGGCGTCGTCAAGGCGATGCAGCGCAGTTTCATGGGCGTATGGATCAACTGGCGGGCGCTGTCGATCTGGATACTGTCTTATTTTGGCGTTGCCTTCGTCGCCGAAATTGTACTGCTCATCGTGATCGTGCCGTTGTTCATGTTGATGGCGATGGGCGGCGCTGTTGGAACGACGATTGCGGTTATCCTGTTGCTCATGTTGTGTGCGCTGATTGTTCCGTTTTTGTGCTGTCTGATGCCTCTGGCCGCCTTCGTGGCTTATTGCGATATTTTTCACGCCAAAGACGCCGTGTTTCCGAGGCCGGCGAAAAAGAAAACTATCAGTGCGCCTTAAACGCTGGTTTCATTCGCCGCTAGTCGTTGGGTGAGCGAACAGAGGGGATGACGCAGGCTTTCAGTCCGCACGATTTCCATCCTTGCATACCCAGCCCTGCGGGCTGGGCTCATGAAACGCGCCGTTGGCGCTGAAACGCGCGCGGCAAGGCCACAACCCTGCGGGCGAGACTCAAGGGGCAGCGCCTTTGGCGCTGAAACTCGGAGCTTTTTCTATAAGTGCTGCGTCTCTGTGGGCTGGTCAGACGCGCCAACGGCGCGTTTCATAATAGCCTATGGCGAAGCCATAGGTCAGGGTTGCAGCAATCCCGCGCGGACTGAAAGCCCGCGTTATCATCTCAATTTTCACCACTATTACCATATTCCACCATGCCGCAATCCCTCTCCCAAATTATTGTGCATCTCGTTTTCAGCGTTAAAGACCGCTCAGTGTTGTAAAACGGAAAAGAAAAGGCGCGGCGGCATACGCCGATGCTGTATTTCTCTATCGCCGGCGAAAACAAAAGCGCACAATAAGCGCGTTATAGAAAACCCGCAGAATCATTATGTGCCAGCTTCTTGGCATGAATTGCACTCAGCCCACCGATATTACGTTTTCGCTCAAGGGCTTTGCCGCCCGCGGCGGCTTGACTCATCACCACGTCGATGGTTTCGGTATTGCGTTTTTCGAGGACAAGGCTTGTCGTTTGTTCATCGACAATCAGCCTGCTTACCGCTCGCCTGTGGCTGAAATGTTGAAGCATTATCCGATTCAGTCGAAAAACGTCATCGCTCACATTCGCAAGGCCTCGCAGGGCGCCATGCGCTTGCAAAATTGCCATCCGTTCATGCGTGAGCTGTGGGGGCGGCATTGGATTTTTGCGCACAACGGCGAATTGAAAAATTTTCGCCCGAGTTTGAACGGTGACTATCAACCGGTCGGCGACACCGACAGCGAGAGGGCGTTCTGCCACATGATGCAGATGTTGCGCAAACGTTTCCCGCAATCGCAACCGCTCTTGCCGTTGCTCTTTGACGAACTGGCCGACATCACGGAGGAAATCGCCTCTTACGGCGTTTACAATTTTCTGATGAGTAACGGTCAGGCGCTTTTCGCCTTCTGCTCGACGAATCTTTATTACTTGGTGCGGCAATGGCCTTTTTCCGTGGCGCATTTGATCGACACCGACGTGGCGATTGATTTTTCTGACGTCACCACGCCGGACGACCGAGTCGCCGTGATCGCCACTGCGCCGCTGACCGATAACGAAAGCTGGATTCAGTTGTCGCCGGGCGATTTGATGATGTTCGAGCAAGGCTGCTTGATGCAGAGCGTCAAAGTGACGATTGAGGAAGCCGTGCAGGAAGCGAACGCCAAAGAGACGGTGTGCGTGTAAATTTTCTTTCTCCCGCTTGCGGGAGAGGGACCGGGAAGAAGGGCGTAGGGGCGACCTGTGGTCGCCCGAAACTTTGCGGGCAGCAAGATGCCGCCCCTACACCCATATGAGAAGGCAAAACATTTTGGCAAGAGGGGGGTAAAGAATGAGTCAGGAAATTCTGGATCGGATGATGCGTCCGGAGGTGATCGTTTTTCTTTTCCTCTTTGCGACGCTGTTTCTCATCATTGCGATCAAATCGTTTTTGTACGAGCCGCGTACTTTGTTATTTCTTTTCTTTGCGACGGGATTTCTGGGACTTCTGAAGAAATACGGCTCCGCGCCTGCTGCGATGATCGGCTTCGTGATCGAAGGCATCGCGATAGTCATTTGGATGCTGTATTACGGCTATCGCGAAAGAAAAACGCCCATGGTGCGGCGGCTGGGCGGCGCGCTGTTGATCTGCGCCGCCGTATCGATTTTGTTGGCGTTGAGATAACGCGCGAACTTTCAATCCCGAAAATTTTGGTACTGCAACGGAAAATCTTCGATGCTCTTCTTCACTAGCGCGATGGCGTTTTGCAGATCGTCGCGCTTGGCGCCGGAGACGCGCACGGTGTCGCCCTGAATCGACGCCTGCACTTTCATCTTGCTGTCTTTGAGCAGCTTGACGATTTTCTTTGAAAGCTCTTGTTCCAGACCGACGCGAACGGTGACGGTTTGCTTGACCTTATTGCCGGAGATTTTTTCGACCGCGCCTTCTTTGAGACAACGGATGTCGATGCCGCGTTTGGCGAGTTTGCCGGTGGCGATGTCCATCACTTGCTGGCGCTTGAAATCGTCGTCGGCGAACAAGGTCAGCACTTTGTCTTTCAGCTCAACGCGGGCGTCGGAGCCTTTGAAGTCGAAGCGGTTGGAGATTTCCTTGTTGGCTTGATCGACGGCGTTGTGAACTTCGACTTGGTTGACTTCGGAGACGATATCAAAAGAGGGCATGGCGGGTACTCGTTAGGAGTGATTTATCAATATCGGCGGGCAACAGAATGCTGCCCCTACACCTTCTTTCGCCCCTTCGGGGCACCCTCTCCCACGAGTGGGAGAGGGGAGAGAAGGAGTCGCAGTGTTGCGCATGAGGCTTCGGCGCGTTGCTTTAGGGCGTCGCTCAAGAACGTTTAAGTTTTGATGCGATGCGCAAACGTAGCGCGTTGAGTTTGATGAAGCCTTCGGCGTCTTTCTGGTTGTAAGCGCCGGCGTCATCCTCAAAGGTGACGATCTTGGTGTCGAACAGCGAATCGCGCTTTGAGCTGCGACCGACGCAAGTCACCGTGCCTTTGTACAGTTTGAGACGCACGGCGCCGTTGACGTGTTCTTGCGAAGCGTCGATCAGACCTTGCAGTAGTTTGCGTTCGGGCGTGAACCAGTAGCCGTTATAGACCATGCGCGCATAGCGCGGCATCAGATCGTCCTTGAGCGCCAGCACTTCGCGGTCGAGCGTCAGCGATTCCATGGCGCGATGGGCTTTCAACATGATTGTGCCGCCCGGCGTTTCGTAGCAACCGCGCGACTTCATGCCGACGTAGCGATTCTCCACCATGTCGAGACGACCGATGCCGTGTTTGCCGCCGAGTTCATTTAACGCGGCGAGAACTTGTGCGGGCGACATCTTCTTGCCGTCAACGGCAACGATGTCGCCTTTCTTGTATTCAAGTTCGATGATTTGCGGTTTGTTCGGCGCTTTCTCGGGCGAAACGGTGATGCGCCACATCGAATCTTCCGGCGCAAAGTTCGGGTCTTCGAGAACGCCGCCTTCGTAGCTGATGTGCAGCATGTTGGCGTCCATCGAATAGGGCGAGGTGCCTTTGCGCTTTTTGAAATCAACCGGAATGCCGTGCTTGTCGGCGTAAGCGAGCAGCTTTTCGCGCGACAGCAAATCCCATTCGCGCCAGGGCGCAATCACTTTGACGTCGGGCATCAGCGCGTAAGCGCCCAACTCGAAGCGGACTTGATCGTTGCCCTTGCCGGTGGCACCGTGCGCGATGGCGTCGGCGCCGGTTTTTTGGGCGATCTCGATCATGTGTTTGGCGATCAGCGGGCGGGCGATCGAAGTGCCGAGCAGGTATTCGCCTTCATAGACGGCGTTGGCGCGAAACATCGGAAAGACGAAATCGCGGACGAATTCTTCGCGCAAATCTTCGATGAAGATGTTTTGTTTTTTGATGCCGAGTTGCAACGCTTTCTTGCGCGCCGGCTCCAGCTCTTCGCCCTGACCGATGTCGGCGGTGAAGGTGACGACTTCGCATTGATAAATGTCTTGCAGCCACTTCAGAATGACCGAAGTATCAAGACCGCCCGAATAGGCCAGCACTACGCGCTTCACTTTACTCATGGATTTCCTTAATTGGGTTATGCATTATCCGAGGCTTTCGCCCGATCCTTCGGTGTCGAAAGCCAACTGGATATTTTAACTTATCTGGACAGGGTTTACCGGCAAATTCTTGCGGAATACCCCTCTCCCCTTGCGGGAGAGGGGTAGGTTACACTTTGCCGATCAACAAAAACTCAAGCAACGCTTTCTGCGCGTGCATCCGATTTTCGGCTTCGTCCCAGACGAGACTTTGCGGCCCGTCGATCACTTCGTCTGTGACTTCTTCGCCGCGGTGCGCCGGCAGACAGTGCATGAAAACCGCGTCGGCAGCCGCCAGCTTCATCAATTTGGCGTTGACTTGCCAGTGCTGGAAGGCCTGGCGGCGCCGCTCGTTTTCGGCCTCGAAGCCCATGCTGATCCAGACATCGGTGGTCACCAGCGCAGCGTCGCGCGCGGCGTCAAGAGGGTCGGCAAAAGTTTCGAGGCGGGCGCGCTCTCCGGCGGTGATGCGGGTTTCGTCAACCGGATAACCAGCGGGGGACGATAGATGCACCTTGAAATCCAGCAGGTCGGCGGCTTGCAGCCAAGTATAAAAAACGTTATTGGGGTCGCCGATCCAGACCACGGTTTTCCCCGTGATCGGGCCGCGATGCTCGACGAAAGTGTAAATGTCGGCCAGTATTTGACAGGGGTGGTATTCGTTGGTCAGTCCGTTGATGATCGGCACCCGCGAATGCGCGGCAAAAGTTTCAACCATCGTCTGGGCAAAGGTGCGGATCATGACGATATCGACCATCCGCGACATCACCCGCGCGGTGTCCTCGATGGTTTCGCCGCGCGCTAATTGTAGGTCATTTCCGGACAGGCAAAGCACATTGCCGCCGAGCTGCCCCATGCCGGTTTCGAACGACACGCGGGTGCGGGTCGAAGATTTTTCAAAAATCATCGCCAGCGTTTTGCCCCCCAGCGAATGATGATAATGCCCTTGCCGCAGGCGGTCTTTGATCCAGCGGGCGCGCGTGAAAAGATAGTCGATTTCGGCGCGCGAGCAGTCGTTGAATTGCAGAAAGTGTCTGAGTGTAGCCACGGCGGTATCTCCTCGTATCTCCTATGGTGAATCGGCACATTCGGCGCGTGATCGCGAATGGTGATTTTAACATGCCGATTTGCATTTCCGGCAAGCGTTGACGGGGGTGAAAGATGGCGCAATGAAAGCCATGCCGTCGGGCTGGCATGGTTGAAATGTGCGGGGTTTGCGGCGACAATGTGAAATTGTGTGTGGGCAGTAGTATCTATTGAAAATCATTGGAGAGTGACGAATCATGAAAAAGCAGATTGTGTTATGGGTAGCAGCGTTGGTGGCAGCCGCGCTTTTGTTCGGTTGCGACAGCAAGAAGGAAGAGAAGAAGGTCGCCGTTGCGCCGCCGCCGGAAGTGAGCAAGATCGTCATCGGGCTGGACGACAGTTTTCCGCCGATGGGTTTCCGCGATGAACAGAACCAGATCACCGGATTTGATGTCGATCTGGCGAAGGAAGCGGCGAAGCATCTCGGCATGGAAGTGGAATTCAAGCCGATCGACTGGAACGCCAAAGAAGCCGAGCTGAACGGCAAGCGCGTCGATGCGTTGTGGAACGGTTTGACGATTACCGAAGAGCGCAAGGCAAACATCGCTTTCACGACGCCGTATCTGAAGAACCGGCAAATCGTTGTGGTGACGGCGACGTCGCCGATCAAGAGCAAAGCCGACATGGCCGGCAAAGTGGTCGGCGTGCAGGAAGGCAGCACGGCGGTCGATGCGGTCGAAAAAGACGTGGCGTCGAAAACGTTCAAAGAGCTGAAAAAATTCAAGGATAACGTGACGGCGTTGCTCGATTTGACGACAGGACGACTCGATGCGGTCGTGGTTGATGAAGTGGTGGGACGCTATTACGTTGCGAAGAAACCCGGCGAGTATGTCGTGCTGGGCGAAGATTTCGGCGACGAAGAATACGGCGTCGGCGTTCGCAAGGACGACACCGCGTTGCTTGCCAAGTTGCAGAAAGCCATGGACGACATGAGGAAGGACGGCTCGGCGGCGAAGATTTCAGAAAAATGGTTCGGCAAAGACATCATCGAAGGCTCGGCGCCTGCGCCTGCCGCTGCCGCGTCTGAACCTGCTGCGCCTGCCGCTGCACCCGCGCCCGCAGCGGCCAAGTAATCTCATCATCGAATAACGACAAAAGCCCCGGCCGGATCACTCCGCGCCGGGGTTGACGTGATGGATTATCTGCTCCAGATCATAGGGCCGTTGCTGACCGGCACGGTGGTGACGCTCAAGGTGTTTTTCGCCACCCTGGTGCTGTCGCTGCCGCTGGGTCTGCTGCTGGCGATGGTGCGAATATCGCAGTGTCGCGTTGCCAGCGGCATCGTCAACGGTTATATCTGGCTGATGCGCGGTACGCCGCTGATGTTGCAGTTGTTATTCATCTATTTCGCGCTGCCGTTCGTGCCGGTGATCGGAATACGGCTGCCGAGTTTTCCGGCGGCGATTGTCGCTTTCGTTCTCAACTACGCCGCTTACTTTGCCGAAATTTTTCGCGGCGGCATTCAGTCGATCGACCGCAGCCAGTACGAGGCGGCGAAAGTGCTTGGCTTGAATTACGGGCAGACCATGCGGCGCATCGTTTTGCCGCAAGTGATCAAACGCATTCTGCCGCCGGTCAGCAATGAAACCATCACGCTGGTCAAAGACACGTCGCTTATCTATGTGTTGGCGATGAACGATTTGCTGCGAACGGCGAACGGGATGGTGAATCGTGATTTCTCGACCATGCCGTTTCTGGTTGCCGCCGTGTTTTATCTGGCGATGACACTGGTGCTAACCATCGTTTTTCAGCGGACGGAAAAGAGGTACGCCGTCTATGATGACTGAGGGCGCGATGACCGATAAAGCGATGATCGCCGCGCGCGACATTCACAAACGTTTCGGCGCGCTCGAAGTGCTGAAAGGTATTTCGCTGGAAGTGAAAAAAGGCGACGTTATCGCGGTGATCGGGTCGTCGGGATCGGGAAAGAGCACGTTTCTTCGTTGTCTCAATCATCTGGAAACGATCGACCGCGGCAGCATCGAGATCGAAAGCGAAACGCTGGTTTCGACCGGCGGCGACGGCGTTTGCCGCTATGCGCCGGACGCTGCCGTGCAATGCATTTGCCGCAAGATGGGCATGGTGTTTCAGCAATTCAATCTGTTTCCGCATTTGACGGTGATGCAAAATCTGATCGAAGCGCCGATCGTCGTCAAGAAGATGAAACGTGAAGTGATTCTTCCGAAGGCCGAAGCGTTGTTGCGCAAAGTGGGGCTGCTCGAAAAACGCGACAGTTATCCGTCGCGCTTGTCGGGCGGACAGAAGCAACGGGTGGCGATTGCGCGGGCGTTGGCGATGGAGCCGGATATTTTGTTATTTGACGAGCCGACCTCGGCGCTCGATCCCGAATTGACCGGCGAAGTGTTGCGCACCATTCGGCAGCTTGCCGAAGAGCGGATGACCATGCTGGTGGTCACGCACGAAATGGCGTTCGCCAGAGAAGTGTCAACTCAAACGATCTTCATGGACGAAGGCGAAATCGTCGAAGCGCGAGCGCCCGCCGAACTGTTCGCACATCCCGAACATCAACGAACGCGGGCGTTTCTTGAACACATGCTGTAATTTGCAGGTTGCGGGTGAGCGTAGCGAATCCCAAAATAACGAAGCGTCGATAATAACGAGGCGTCAATAACAACAAAGCATCGATAAACAGGTGTGATGATTGCGCCGTTGTGCAACATCAATTCTCCCACTTGTGGGAGAACGCCCGAAGAGCGGGGGGAGCGTAGGCTGGCGATGAGCGAAGCGAATCCCAGCAATACAGGCAAAACGAAGCTGGGATTACGCTACGCTTCATCCCAGCCTACCGTGCTGACTTGTGTCAAAACGCGCGCAAAATTGTGACAAAACGATCGCAAACGTACATGGGGTTCATAAACTCACCCCATACCTACACTGATTACGTCGAAGAGCGCGGCAGGGAAACTTTGATCAACGCGCCGCCGTGGGGCGCGCTCAATAAATCGACGCTGCCGCCGTGCAATCGTGCGATGCGTTCGACGATGGCGAGGCCGAGGCCGGCGCCGAGCTTGCCTTCGGGAGTCGAGCGCGCTTTGGAGGCGCGGCGGAACGGTTCTTTGAGGCGTTCGCGTTCGACTTCGGGAAAGCCGCCGCCGTGGTCGCTGACTTCAACCCACACTTGACGGGCGTCGAAGCCGGTGACAATTTCGATGGGCGGTTTGCCGTGGGTGATGGCGTTGTTGATGAGGTTGTTGATGAGTCGCTCAAACGCGGTGGTTCGCAGCGGAATGTCGGGAAGTTTCGGCGCGGGTTTGAAGTTCACATCGTAGTTCAAACGTTGAGAGCGTTCGACGCAGGAAGTGATGAGCGCGTTGAGGCTTTGCATATGCGCCGGTTTTTCGTCGTCGTCACGCGCAAAATCGAGGAACTGGTCGATGATGCGGTCGATGGCTTCAATGTCGTCGATCATCAAGTCGCGCTCTTGCGGGTCGTCGTGACTCATCTCGATGGAGAGACGAAGGCGGGTCAACGGTGTGCGTAAATCGTGCGAAACGCCGGCCAGCAACAAGGCGCGATCATGCTCGACTTGTTGCAAGCGGGTAATCATGGTGTTGAAGCCGCGATTGAGCACTGCCATTTCGGAAGGGCCGATGTCGGGCAGCGGCGGCGGCACGTCGCCGCGGCTGACCAGATCGACGGCTTCGGCAAGGCGGGAGAGCGGTTGCGACAAGTAGCGGGCAAAAGCGAAGGCGGCGAGGATCAGCATCGCCACGATCACCAGCAGCAGAAAGACAGCGCGCGCCGGCGCGTCGTGCGCCATAGGGCGCTCGGGCAGAGTGAAGCCCGCCCAGTAATAACTGTTGTGCGCGGAAAAGCGCACCCACAACAATTGCCGCGTGGTTTGCAAAATGATTCGGGTGTCGGCACCGAGCGTTTTTTGCAAATACTTTTCGAGATCGAGAAATTCGCCCGACGGCAGTTGCCCGGTTTGCCGAGGCTGTATCGACGGCTGGTTCAATCGAAACGGAAAAGGGTTGGGGGAAGCATCCTGATCGGGCGACGGAATTTCCAACTCGTTGCGAAGCGGCATGTCGAACGGCACCGTCGTCGATCGTTCATTGGAGGTTCGACGGCGACGCTCTTCAATCAAGAGCGCGTTGTACTGGCGGCTGAAGCGGCGCAGGATGTCGGCGCGCTCGGTCGGGATGCCCGATTCGAGCGCGGCGCGCAACGCTTGCAACTGTACCGCTTTGGTGTGACCGAATTGTTGAATCAGCAGGTTTTCACGATCATACTGGAAAAACAGCCCCATCACGATCAGCACCAGAAAGATCAGCGCGGCCAGAAAACCCAGAAGCCGACCAAACAGCGACGCCGGCCAGAATTTGTTGAACACGGTATTCAAGCGTTGCTACTTTGTTTGCGCTCTTTCGCCGTGCCTTCGTGTTTGCTGTCTTCGGGAACGTAAATGTAGCCGAAGCCGCGCACGGTTTGAATGTAGCGCGGGTTGATCGGATCGACTTCGACGAGTTTGCGCAGCCGCGAGATTTGCATGTCGATGGCGCGGTCGAAAGTTTCATGATCTTTGCCGCGCGCCAAGAGCGACAATCGCTCGCGGGTAAACGGCTGACGCGGATGCTGCCCCATCACTTTGAGCAGTGAAAATTCGGCAGTGCTCAGATGAACGGTTTCGCCATGCTTGCGCAGTGTCCGCGCTGCCAAGTCGAGCGTGAAGGGGCCGAACGGAATTGTGCCTTCTTCGGTCGGTGCGCCGGCCAGTTCGTGCTTCGGCGCGCGCCGAAGCACGGCGTGAATGCGCGCCAGCAATTCGCGTGGGTTGAACGGCTTGCCGAGATAATCGTCGGCGCCCATTTCGAGGCCGATGATGCGATCGACTTCTTCGCGGCGCGCCGTCAGCATGATGATCGGGATCGAATCGGAATCATGCGAGCTGCGCAGCTTGCGGCAAACGGACAATCCGTCCTCTCCCGGCAGCATCAGATCGAGCACGATCAGGTGCGGCGGGAAGCGCTGCAAGGTTTTTTCGAGCTGCGTGCTGTCGGGCAAAGTGATCGTTTCCAAGCCGTTTTCCGTTAAGTAACGCTGCAAAAGATCACGCAGACGCGGGTCATCATCGATCACTAAAATCCGGTAATGGCGGTCTGGAGTATTCATGATGAATTTGATTTAGGGGTTTCGGTAAATATGAAGTGTAACCGAATCAGCCGGAAAGCATGAAGCAAAGTGACAATAGGTGTCAATTTCGAGACGGACGGGCAGGCGAATGGGGTGCAGGCGTTGCCGCAAACCTTTCAAAAGAAACCCAAGAAATGATAATCTTACTCTTTTGTGCTGGGTTCTTTCGCTCGCTCCAAAACCCGGCGGCGCTCTCTCTACCATGATTATCCGCTCACTGCTTGACACCGATCTTTACAAGTTCACGATGATGCAGGTGGTCTTGCATCATTTTCCCGGCGCTCAGGCGGAATACCGGTTCAAATGCCGTGGCAGCGAAGATATCGATCTGTCGCCGATTGCAAAAGAAATTACCAAACAAATCAAAGTGTTATGCGATCTCCGCTTTACTGCGGAGGAGCTGTTGTACCTGCGCAGCCTGCGTTTCATCAAAAGCGATTTCGTCGATTTGCTGGAATTGTTCAGATTCAACGAACGGTTCATTCAGATTTCGAGCGGGCCGAATTATGAAAATGGTTTGGACGTCGTCATCAAAGGGCCGTGGCTGCACACGATTCTTTTCGAGATTCCGGTGCTGGCGATCATTTCGGAGGCGTATTACCGGCACACGGTGGCTTCGCCCGATTTCAGCGCGGGGCGGGCGCGGCTGGCCGCCAAGATCGAGCAGTTCAAAGCGGTCGAAGAAGGATTTCACTTTGCCGATTACGGCACGCGGCGGCGTTTTTCCCGCGACTGGCAAGAAGAAGTTTTGCAAACCTTGCAGCAAGCGCTTCCCGAAAAATTCGTCGGCACCAGCAACGTTCATTTCGCGCGGCAACTGGGATTGACGCCGCTGGGCACGATGTCGCACGAGTACTTGCAGGCGTGTCAGGCGGTGGGGCCGCGCTTGCGCGATTCGCAATCGTATGCGCTCAACACCTGGTCGCGCGAATATCGCGGTGATTTGGGAATTGCTTTGTCCGACGTCTATGGGATGGATGCGTTTCTGCGTGACTTCGATTTGTTTTTCTGCAAGCTGTTCGACGGCGTTCGCCACGATTCGGGCGATCCGTTTGAATGGGGCGACAAGCTGATTGCGCACTATCAAAAAATGCGCATCGATCCGCGCGGGAAAACCGTGGTGTTCTCCGATTCGCTGACGCCGGAACTGGCGATTCGGCTGTTCCATTATTTCAAAAACCGCGTGGGCATTTCATTCGGGATCGGCACCAATTTGACCAACGATCTCGGTTACCAAATTTTGCAGAACGTCATCAAGATGACGCGCTGCAACGGTCAATCGGTGGCCAAGATCAGCGATTCGCCGGCCAAGGCGATGGATCACGATCCCAAGTACGTCGATTACCTGCGCGAAGTATTTCAAACGCCCGAAGAAATTCCGGCCTTGTCGAAAAAGGATTCCCTTTCATGAACGCGACCCAAACGCTTTCGGCGCCGACCACGACGCTGGCGATGAATCGCCCGGCGAAAGATCGTCGTCTGCGTCTCAACGACATTCTGAAACTGATGGTGGCGGATGGCTTGATTAAATATGAGGACGCGCGAAAGCTCGCCAAGACCAAAGCGATGCGATTCGGCGAACCGCTCGAACGCATTGCGATGCAGCAGTGGAAATCGTTGCAGCCGCCGAATCGGGAATTGACGATCGATGCGCTGGTCGAATGGCTGGCGGGCAAGTTGGGCGTTCCGTATTTTCACATCGACCCGTTGAAGATCGATATGTTTGCCGTGACGCAAACGATGTCCAACGCCTACGCCGAACGCTATCGGATATTGCCGGTGATCGTGACGCCGACCAAGTTGACCGTGGCGACCGGCGAGCCGTTCGTGCGGGATTGGGTCAACGAATTGAGCCATGTGTTGAAACGCGAGATCGAAATCGTTTTTGCCAATCCGGCAGATGTGCGCCGCTACATCGGCGAGTTTTATAATTTGGCGCGCTCGATGAAACAGGCGCAGGAGCACACCAAAGGCACCGTCGCGTTGGCCAGCAATTTCGAGCAACTCGTCGAGCTCGGCAACACCGGTCACCTTGACGCCAACGATCGCCACATCGTCACCATCGTCGATTGGTTGTGGCAATACGCCTTCGAGCAACGCGCTTCCGACATTCACATCGAGCCGCGCCGTGAAGTCGGCATCGTTCGCTTTCGGATCGACGGCGTATTGCACACGGTTTACAACTTGCCGATTCCGGTGTTGGCGGCGGCGACTTCGCGGATCAAACTGCTGGCGCGAATGGAGATCGTCGAAAAACGGCGGCCGCAGGACGGGCGGATCAAAACTGCGGCGGGCGGAAAGGAAATCGACTTGCGTATTTCGACGATGCCGACCGCGTTCGGCGAAAAAATCGTGATGCGTATTTTCACGCCGGAAGTGCTGGTGCGCAGCTTTGCCGATCTGGGCTTCTCCGGCGAAGACCGTGAATACTGGGACAAATTCATCGCTTCGCCCAACGGCATCATCCTCGTGACCGGCCCCACCGGCTCCGGCAAAACCACCACGCTTTATTCGACGCTGCGCTTGTTGGCGAAACCCGAAGTCAACGTCTGCACCGTCGAAGACCCGATCGAAATGGTCGAGCCGTTGGTCAATCAGATGCAAGTGCATCAAGCCATCGGCGTCGATTTCGCCACCGGCGTGCGCACCTTGTTGCGGCAAGACCCGGACATTATCATGGTCGGCGAAATTCGCGACAAGGAAACCGCCGAGATGGCCGTACAGGCGGCGCTGACCGGCCACCTCGTGTTGTCAACATTGCACACCAACGACGCGCCTTCCGCGTTGACGCGCTTGCTTGATCTCGGCGTGCCCGGTTACCTCATCAACTCCACCCTGCTCGGCGTGATGGCGCAGCGCTTGATTCGCACGCTATGTCCCAAATGCAAATCTCCCGACGGCGAAGTTGACGAATCGGCGTGGGATGCGTTGACGCACGGCTTCAAACTGGAGCGGCCGGCGCATGTGCATCGCGCCGTCGGCTGCCTCGATTGTAGGATGACCGGCTACTTGGGGCGAATCGGCTTGTACGAAATCATGGAAATGAGCGCTGGCACGCGGCGATTGACGCAAGAGCATTCCGACGATGTCTCGTTGCGCGAGCAAGCGTACAAAGACGGCTTGCGCCCGTTGCGCTTGTCCGGCGCGCTGAAAGTGCTGGAAGGCGTGACCACCGCCGAAGAAGTGCTGAAAGCCGTGCCGACGGATTGAGGTATCAGGGTGTAGGGGTAGGTTTCAAGCCCGCCCGGGAAATCGGAAATCAAAAATTGTAGGATGGGTAGAGCGAAGCGAAACACATGCGGGAAAGGGTTTGTCCGAATGTTGGGGTTTGCTACGCTCTCCCGCATAAGATTTTTGGCGGGTGAGCAGGTGGATTTTCTCTTGCTCCGCGAACCTGCTAGACTTGCGTCATTTTGGTGTTCCCGAAAGGCGTTTTGTGTGTGAATTTGGGTTTGATGCAGAAAAATTCGACAAAGCTGTGAATAAAGCCGTTTATCAGGCGTTGATCTCATGAGTGTCGCCGTCGTTCATTCGCGGGCGTTGGCGGGGATTGAAGCGCCGCCGGTCACGGTCGAGGTACATTTATCGGGCGGCTTGCCGGCGTTCAATCTGGTCGGCCTGCCCGATACGGAAGTGCGCGAAGCGCGCGACCGCGTGCGCGCCGCGTTGCAAAACGCCCGCTATGAATTTCCGGTTCGCAAAATCACCGTCAATCTGGCGCCGGCGGATTTGCCGAAAGATTCGGGACGCTTCGATTTGCCGATCGCGCTGGGCATTCTCGCCGCCACCGGCCAGATTCCGCAGCAAGCGTTGGAGGGTTATGAATTCGCTGGCGAATTGGCGTTGACCGGCGAACTGCGCGCGATTCGCGGCGCGTTGGCGATGGTGCTCTCGGCGCGGCGCGACGGGCGCGCGTTCATTCTGCCGGAGGCCAGCGCCAAAGAAGCGGCGCTGGTGCGGAATGCGATAGTGCATCCGGCGCGCTCATTGCTCGAAGTTTGCGCGCATCTGCGAGGTCAGGAAATTTTGCCGACGCAAGTAGCGGAAATTCCCGACGAGGACAGCGTGCCGATTCCCGATCTTTCGGAAGTGCGCGGCCAGCATCAAGCCAAGCGCGCGCTGGAAATTGCGGCGACCGGCCAGCATTCGCTGCTGTTGATCGGCGCGCCGGGCACGGGGAAATCCATGCTGGCGCAACGATTGCCCGGCATCATGCCGAAGTTGACGGAAAACGAAGCGCTGGCGACGGCGGCCATTACGTCGTTATCGGGACGCTTTTCGCCGCAACAATGGCGGCAACGCCCGTTCCGCGCGCCGCATCACACCGCCAGCGCCGTTGCGTTAGTCGGCGGCGGCAGCGATCCGCGTCCCGGCGAAATTTCTCTTGCACACAACGGCGTGCTTTTTCTCGACGAACTGCCGGAGTGGGATCGTGCCGTGCTCGAAGTGCTGCGCGAACCGCTAGAGTCCGGCGAGATTCACATTTCGCGGGCGGCGCGGCAAAGTATTTTTCCGGCGCGTTTTCAACTGATCGCGGCGATGAATCCTTGCCCTTGCGGTTGGCAAGGACACGAAAGCGGGCGCTGCCGATGCACGCCCGAAAATATCGCGCGTTATCGCAGCCGAATCTCCGGCCCCTTGCTCGACCGCATCGACCTGTCGCTCGAAGTGCCGTCGCTGCCTGCCGAAGCGCTCAAACTGAAAAGGCCGCCCGATCCCGACGCCGAGAATAGCGCCGCCGTTCGCGCCCGCGTTACCCGCGCGCACAAATTGCAGAAAGCGCGGCAAGGCTGCGCCAATGCGCACCTCTCGGCGGCGATGCTGCCGCGCCACATTCAAATCGAAGCCGATGCCGAAGCGCTGCTGGCGCAGGCGATGCAAAAAAAATTCTTGTCGGCGCGCGCGTATCATCGGTTGCTGCGCGTCGCTCGCACCATCGCCGATCTTGCCGAAGCGTCCAACGTGACCACGGCGCATGTCGCCGAAGCGTTGGGGTATCGGCGGTTTGATCGGGCGTGAGTGTCAGGAATCAGATGTAGGAGCGAACGGTGTTCGCTTGCACGATTTGCTCCTTCCCCCTCTGGAGGAAGGTTGGGATGGGGCAACCATTCGCCCCCCCCCGCAAAAAACGCAAAGGACTCCGAGGAGTCCTTTGCGTTTTTTGCAATCGAAGTTTTTTTATTCGATCATTGCCGAACTTTCTTTACCGCTGAACTTTCCGTCTCAGCGTCGCCACGCCCAGTCCCGCCAGCAAGAGGCCGAGAGCGATGAGAGCCGCATCGCCGGTGGTTGGAATAGAACCTGTCGGATTGGCCTTCCAACCGGCGTAAAGTGTTGCGGTAGCTGCCGGTGAGCGCAAATTAGCCGCAGCGGTGGCCGCCGTGTCGGTGAACCAGCCGGTGAACGTATATCCGGGTCGCGTCGGATTCGTTACCGGGGGGGGGGTTCCGTTGACAAAAGTTGATAAATCTTTTCCTGCAGGAAACCGCCAAAAAAACTTCCGTTGTTGGAATCGAAGCTAACGACAAGAGTGCTCAAGGGGGTGCCGCCCACCACTGTTGTGGTGCTGCCATCAGGAAGCGTCACCGTTGCTGACGGTGTCCCGGCATCAACGTAGACCGATTGCGCATCCGGGGTCGTCACTGCCAGCGCTACGATAATGCCTCTGCTGCCGATAATCAACTCCCCGCCGTTCTGGATATTGACGCCTCCCCAGGAATTGTCGCCCATCACAAAGTCATCAAGGGTGACAGAGCAAGCGCCCGCCGGCGCTGCTCCGTTGTGGACGATCAGAGCGACGGTGCCATTAATGGCAATACCATTGGTGATCGTTCCGGTGACCGTGCCGGAAGCGTCTCCTATCACATAGTCAAACCCGCCCAAAATGCACGCTGCTGCCGCTCCTCCGCCGATAGTGCAACCGTTTGTGGGTGTGCCGGCGATAAGTTTGACGTTCGTAAAATTTACCACTGTATCTGTAGTATTGACATTTGAAACGACCACCAGATATTTGCCGCTTCCCTGATCCGTGGCCAGCTCAAATGACTGGCTATCATCAAAAGTAATAATAGATGTCGGTTCGCCGTTGGTATCCAAAGCCGCACCTACGATGTTTATCATGCCATCCAGATAGAGCGCTTTTGAAATCTCAAACCTTCCGGCGGACAACGTTATCGTGCCGGTTCTTCCGGCCGCATTCACCGCAGCCACGGCATCAGTTAAAGACGTATAAGTGTTGCCGTTAAATGTGGCCGTTTGCGCCGACGCCGCTCCACTGAAAACAACTATCGACGCTATCAGGAACGCCGATAGAACGGATAATGCTTTTCTCGCTTTCATTGTCAAAACTCTCTTTCTTTGTTAAAAAACCATTAGAAAAATACAAATTTTTTTCAGCTATAGGTGTTGAAGAAACGTTACGCTA
>JAITBX010000172.1 GCA_031283405.1 Burkholderiales bacterium
GGCGATGTTTTCAGAAGCGGTTGCAGGAAATGGCGAGAATGAAAAACGGGCGGGAGGCGAACATGGCCGCGGTTGATGATCGCTTGATTTGGCTTGATCTCGAAATGACCGGCTTGAAGCCGGAAACGGATCGGATTCTGGAAGTGGCGATGGTGGTCACCGATGCCGCATTGAATGTTGTGGCGGAAGCGCCAGTGTGGGCGGTGCATCAGGAAGACGCGACGCTGGCGGCGATGGATGCCTGGAATCAAAGCATGCACGGGCGTTCGGGATTGATCGAGCGCGTCAAAGCGTCAACGCTTTCGGAAGCCGAAGTCGAAACGCAGGCACTGGCGTTTTTGAAAGCGCATGTTATTGCACAAGCGTCGCCGATGTGCGGCAACAGCATTTGCCAGGATCGTCGTTTTCTGGCGCGGCTGATGCCGCAACTGGAAGCGTTTTTTCACTATCGCAACCTCGATGTGTCAACGCTGAAAGAGCTGTGTCGTCGCTGGCGCCCTGAAATCGCGCGCGGTTTCAATAAAGATTCCAAACACGAAGCGTTGGCTGACGTGTACGAATCGATCGACGAGTTGAAATACTATCGGGAGCATTTTATCAAGGCTTGCCCGTAGCGTTGACGGGAACGGGAGCAGAAAAGCTCCCTTTTCTCAAAGGGGTGCCCGCCTTTGGCGGGCGGGGGTTTGCAATCCCTCTCCCTTGTTGGAGAGGATGCTTGATATGGTGCTTGCAATGCACCGCACGGAGTTTGCAATCCCTCTCCCGCTTGCGGGAGAGGGTGCCCGAAGGGCGGGAGAGGGAAAATGTACAAAGAGGCGCTGGGTCGCTTCGCTACGCTCGCAATGACCGCGAGCGCAAGCAAAGTGTGTAACTCTCATATATTTTAGCAGGAGCAGCACGAAAGATTGCGGGAGAAACGATGGCGATGAATTTTTGCAGTCATTGCGGCGCGCAAGCGCTGGAATTTCGGATTCCCGAAGGGGATTTGAAGCCGCGCTACGTTTGCGGGCAATGCGGATACATTCACTATCAAAACCCCAAGAGCGTCGTCGGCACGTTGTCGCGCTGGCAAGATCAAGTATTGTTGTGCCGTCGCGCTATCGAGCCGCGCTATGGTCTCTGGACGCTGCCGGCGGGTTTTCTCGAAATCGGCGAGTCGATCGGCGAAGGCGCGCGGCGCGAAACGCAGGAAGAAGCGAACGCAGCAGTTGTTCTCGATCGGCTTTATACAGTGATTACCCTTCCGAAGATCGGCCAACTGCACCTGATGTTTCTTGCCGATTTGCCGCAACCCGAATTTTCTGCCGGCGCGGAAAGTCTGGAAGTGCGCCTGTTCGACGAAGAGGACATTCCGTGGGAAGCGATGGCCTTTCGCACCGTTAGCCGAACCTTGCGCTGCTTCTTTCGGGATCGTTTGCAAATCCGGCAGAAAGCGTTGAGCGAATTTCCGTTGCGCGTGTCGGTGTTGTAGTAGAGGCCAGAGCCGACCGCGATAGCGCGCAGACGAGGTTCGTCGCGCGCGCCTTGCAGGCCACAGACGCAGCGAAGGGAGAAAGATGCCTTGTCGTTCGCGCGAATGACATAAAACATTATAAGATTGTAACAATGTAATCTCGCTAAAAAAACGGTTGCATTTATCTATCGATCCGTCAATAATCTGCATCTGGCATAGCATCGTCAAGCTTTGATAGGTGGTTTGATGTATCGGTTGTCTGGTTTCTCAAGTAGCCGTTCGGGGATTTGAGTGAAGCGGAAGAGCGCGCCGAATCCTTGACGGTAACGAGTTTCGTAACCGTATTTTTTTGAGGGAGTTTTTCATGCGCGCATTATCCAAAAGACTCATCGCCTTCGGATTTTTCGGGTTGGCCTTCTTTGCAAACCTTGCCTTTGCCCAAGCGCCCTCGACGCTTTACTACCAAACCTACCTGAACCTCGACGGCAACACCGCCACCGGCTGTACCGTCACCGTTCCTGATTTTCCTCTCGGCAACCCGCAAACGCTTCTCGGCGTTGACGTTTCCGTCGTCGTGACCGTCTCCAACGGAGTTCTTGTTTCTGCCGAACGTTATGAATGCGTCGGCGGCGTTCTCGCCGACCAAGGCCCCGACACCGCCCACCCGCATTACGCCCTCGGCGGTACATTCATCGAATATCGAATTCCCAACGTCGCCATCACCTCGCAAACCACCGTCGGCTTCGCCGCCTCGACCTCGCCGAACTTTGACGTTCCGTCCGACGTCATGTTCGAGAGCAACGGCCAGCCCATTCTTCTTGCGCCGCTGCTGAGTTCCGCGAACGGTACGCCGATTCCGGCTTCCGCCCCGATTCTGCTCCTGCTGATTGCCCTTGCCGCCGGATTCATCGCCGCTCGTTATTTGCGCACACCGCACGGTCGCCATTTGGCGCTGCTGGCGTTATTCGTTTGCTTTGCCGGATTGAGCGGCGCGGTTTATTCCGCCGTTCAGATCGTCCTCGACGGCAGCGGTAGCAGTTGGGCAGGCGTCCCTGCTCTCGCCACCGATCCCGAAGGCGACGCGCCGTACCCCGAAATCGATCTGCTCAAAGCCTACGGTATTTTTCAAGACAACACCCTCTATCTCAAACTCGACATCAAGCAAAAACCGGGCAGCGGTACGCAGCCCCTTGAACCGGTCTCCGATTTCCGCCTGCTCAGTGCCACCGTCACCGAGCCCGACACCCAAAGCAAAGTCACCGCCTCCGGCACCGCCAATCAAATTCGTGGCATCGCTGCCAAAGTGCGCGTTCAAAACACCCGCACCGGCGAAACCGTCGTGGCAACGCTGGCCGCCAATGTTTGGCAAAGCCAACTGACCGCTCAGCCCAAGGATGTTCTCGAACTTACTCCGATCGCCGCCGACAACACCGAAGGCGGCAGTATCCGCCTGATCGTTCAAGGCACTGTCGCCGAACCGACCCTGCCGCCCGACCCAATCAACGACGGCATCGCGCCGAAACTCGATCCGCTTGCTCCCTACACCGTTTACGACAGCACCCGCTTCCTCTACACCGGCAATCCGCCCGTGCAAACCGGCGTTGATCCCGACACCATCAAACCCAAATTCGCCTCGCTGCTCGTCGGTAAAACCCTCGATCGTAACGACCAACCGTTGTCTGGCGTCACCGTCAAAGTCAAAGACCACGACCAATACGGCCAAACCCTCACCAGAGCCGACGGTCAATGGGACATCGTGGTTAACGGCGGCCAATGGTTCACCGTCGAATACACCAAAGACGGCTATCTGCCCATTCAAAGAAAAGTCCAAGTCGCTTGGCAGGACTACGGCTATTTGCCCGATGTCGTGCTGATCCCGCTTGACGAACACGTCAGCGTGATCGACCTGAGAGAGACAAGCCCTGACGCTCCGGCCTTCCAGATCCATCAGGGAACCACAACCAGCGACGCCGACGGCGAAAGACAAGCAACCATCCTCTTTCCGAAAGGCGTCACTGCGCAAATGCAAATGGCCGACGGAACGACCCAACCCATTAGCGTTCTCAACGTCAGAGCGACCGAATACACCATCGGCCCAAACGGCCCGAAAGCAATGCCCGGCGAACTGCCGCCGGCGACTGCGTACACCTACGCCGTCGAACTCTCCGTTGACCAGGCGATGGAAGCGGGCGCAAAACACGTCGTCTTCAGCCAGCCGCTGCCGGTGTACGTCGATAACTTCCTGAACTTCCCGGTCGGCGAAATCGTGCCGCAGGGCTGGTACGACTACGACCTGAAAGCCTGGGTTCCCGATGAAAACGGCTACGTACTCAAAGTACTGGCGATCAACAACGGAATCGCCGTTCTGGATGTGAAAGGGCAGGGCAACGCGGCGACGGCAGCGGAGCTTGCCGCTCTCGGCATCACCGATGAAGAACAGAAAGTCATCGCCCAGCTTTATCCGGTGGGCAAAACGTTCTGGCGGATGCGAGCCAGTCACTTTTCGCCGGGGGATTATAACTACCCGGTATATATCCCCCCATGTTCCCGTGAAGAAGCGTGTGATCCTCCTGAAGATGATAACGAAGACGAGGACCCTCAACCCGATCCGGACAACGACCATTGCGTTGAAGGGTGCATCATCCGTGTGGAAAATCGTAGCATGGCGGAAGATGTCGGCGTTGCCGGAACCCCGTTCTCCGTTCATTACGAAAGTCGTCGTTTTAAAAGAGTTTACAAAAACACAACAATTCGACTCTTGCGCGATAATCGTCCTTTACCGGCTACTCTTGTCAGGATTTCGTCAAATGTAAATTTGCTCGGAAGAAGCATTCCAATATCTAAAGAAAAACAGGCTAACCAAGTAGCCCCCGGTGACACGAGCGCCTATTCTTGGGACGGAAAGGACCGTTATGGTCGGGCGGTAAAAGGTACTTTTGTGGCGCAACACAATGTATCTTATTGGCATAATTGGGCATACTCCCAACCTTCATCTGACGCTAAAAGCGGCTTTGGTCAATACGGTGGCAGGGTATTTATTGAGCTTGAAGAGAATGGGTATGTTCGCCAACAATTTGAAAACAGAAGCACCGCAATACATTATTTCTCATCGCCAGTAGGAACTGCGGATTCTATTTTCTTGGAAACTGCAAATCTTGGCCGTTGGACGCTCAATGTACACCACCAATACGATCCGATAACGAGAACGCTGTCGATGGGCAACGGCATGGACCGAACGACGCAAAGCTTTACACCGCAGATTAAATCATTACGAGCGGGCAACAATATCCTTGACGTTGAGCCGCTTCCCGACGGAGGCGCGCTCTATCTCTCCAGTTACAATTCTGAGAGGCGCTATCTGATAGAGCGCGTTTCGGAAGACGGAACAGGTGCAGAAACCCTTTTGGAAGTTGCTGCGGACGATGATTTTGGGTCGCCAAGCCTGATCCGTTACGATGCGTTCAGAAGAGGGATTTACATTGCAACCAACTCGGCCATTTACTATCGCTACCCCAACGCTCAAATCGAATGGATTGCTGGCAGAAAGAAGACTTCGCCGAATACTCTTTCCGGAGACGATGTCTTCGATCCCCAACAATTACAATTTGGCTCGATCAACGACATGACGATCGGTCAAGACGGTTCGCTGTATATTGTGGATACTTCAGCGCGGTGTGTTCGTAAAATCGACGCCTCTCGTCAAGTGGCAACCATTGCCGGGGGCTGTGGAAGCGGTAAAGGTAATATCCCAATTCTTGAAGGTGATTTGGCGACTTCGGGCGGGAGTTGGGCACCCTACAGCATAGCGATGGATGCGTCGGGGCAGTTGTTTGTCGGCGCATATAAATACCATGTCGCCGTTGGAACTTCCTGCTCTTTGCAAAAAATCGATATGGCCGGTCGGATGTTTACGGTAGCCGGAAATGCTGACGTACCCGGCTGCTCTGACGAAAATAACGAAACCAATCCGGAGTGGGTCAAGTTTTCTTATCCCAGAGCGGTTGCTGCCGGATACCACAACGATGTGTATTTTTCAACAGGTTCTTTTGTGCGTCGCCTTGCCAACAATCGGCTGAGTCTGCTGCTTGGCGACAGCGAAAAGCTTGGGAGCGAGCAGCCGTCCGGCGAACCGGTCGATGGGCAATTCAATGTGCTTAATATTCTTATCAGTGCTACGCCGATGAAAGTCGATGCCGGCGGAAACATTTACTTCAGAAGCTATTACGGTTACATCTTCATGCTGAAGGAGGGGCTGCCGGGCTTCAGCGGTGAAGAATTCCTGATTCCGAGCAGTGACGGCAAACAGCTATACCATTTCGACGCGAACGGTCGCCATCTCGAAACTCTGGATGCGCTGACCGGCGCAGTGATTTACCGTTTCGGTTACTGCCCTGACGGACTGCAAACCGTCACCGACCACGACGGCAACGAAACTAAAATTGAGCGCAACGGCGATCAGAT
>JAITBX010000176.1 GCA_031283405.1 Burkholderiales bacterium
AACTTTGGTTCCGTGGACGGCGACAGCGCGGCGGCGATGCGTTATACCGAATGCCGTTTACAGAAAATTACCAATGAGTTGACGGCGGATATCGAAAAAGAAACCGTTGACTTCGTCCCCAATTATGACGGAAAGGAGCAGGAGCCGTCGGTGTTGCCGGCGCGCTTGCCCAATCTGTTGATTAACGGCTCGTCCGGCATCGCGGTCGGGATGGCGACCAACATTCCGCCGCACAATCTGAAAGAGGTGATTACCGGCTGTCTGACGGTACTCAAAAATTCCGACGTTTCCATCGACGAATTGATGACGCTCATTCCGGCGCCGGATTTTCCCACCGCCGGTTTCATTTACGGGCTGGAGGGCGTCAAGGAAGGCTACCGCACCGGCCGCGGGCGGGTGGTGATCCGGGCGCGGACGCACGTCGAGGATTTGGAGAAGGGCAATCGGCAGGCGATCATCGTCGATGAGATTCCCTATCAGGTCAACAAAACCAATTTGCTGACGCGAATCGGCGAACTGGTTCGTGAAAAGAAACTGGAAGGCATTTCGGAACTGCGCGACGAGTCGGACAAGTCCGGCATGCGCGTGGTCATCGAATTGAAGCGTGGCGAAGTCGCCGAAATCGTTCTCAACAATTTGTACAAACTGACTCAGTTGCAGGACAGCTTTGGGATGAATATGGTGGCGCTGGTCAACGATCAGCCGCGCTTGTTGAATCTCAAACAGTTTCTTGAACATTTCCTGTTGCATCGCCGCGAAGTCATCGTTCGGCGCACCCGTTTTGAATTGCGCAAAGCGCGCGAGCGCGGCCATATTTTGGAAGGCTTGGCCGTGGCGTTGTCCAACGTCGATGAAATCATCGCGTTGATCAAAGCGTCGCCGACGCCGCCGGAGGCCAAAACGGCGTTGATGGCGAAAACGTGGCGCTCGCCGGTGGTCGAAGAAATGTTGCAACGCGCGCGCGCCGACGCGGCGCGCCCCGAAGGGCTGGCGCCGGAATTCGGCTGGCAGGAGCGGGGCGGTTATCAGCTTTCCGACGAACAGGCGCAGGCGATTCTCGAATTGCGTTTGCAGCGTTTGACCGGATTGGAGCAAGACAAAATCACCGGCGAGTACCGCGAAGTGATGGTGACGATTGCCGATTTGCTCAACGTGTTGGCGACGCCGGCGCGGGTCACCCAAATCATTGAAACCGAGTTGACAAGCATCCGCGATCAGTTCGGCGACAAGCGCCGCTCGGAAATCGTCGTGCAGGGCGAAGACATTTCCATCGAAGATTTGATTGCGCCGGAAGACATGGTGGTGACACTATCGCACAGCGGCTACATGAAATCGCAGCCAGTGGCCGAGTATCGCTCGCAGCGACGCGGCGGTCGCGGCAAACAAGCGACGGCGACCAAAGAAAACGATTTCATCGAGCGGATGTTCATCGCCAACACGCACCATTACATTCTCTGCTTCTCGAATCGCGGGCGGGTGTATTGGTTGAAGGTTTACAACGTACCGCAGGGCGGACGGGCGTCGCGCGGCAAACCGATTGTCAATCTGGTGCCGCTGGCGGATCGTGAAAAGATCACGGCGATTCTGCCGGTGCCGGAATTTTCCGAAGACCGTTATGTGTTCATGGCGACGGCCAAAGGCACGGTCAAGAAAACGCGGCTTTCCGATTTCTCGCGGCCTCGTCCTTCCGGCATCATCGCGGTCGATCTGGCCGACGGCGATTATCTCGTCGGCGCGGCGCTGACCGACGGCAAGCACGACGTGATGCTGTTCAGTTCCGGCGGCAAGGCGGTGCGTTTCGATGAAAACGATGTTCGCCCGATGGGGCGGACGGCGCAAGGCGTGCGCGGCATGCAGCTCGATAAAGGACAAAACATCATCGCGCTTCTGGTGGCGGAAGACGAAACGCAAGCCGTACTTACCGCTGCCGAGAACGGTTACGGCAAGCGGACGCCGATTGTCGAATATACGCGGCACGGGCGCGGTACCAAAGGAATGATCGCCATTCAGCAATCCGAGCGCAACGGCCAGGTGGTGGCTGCGGCGCTGGTGCGCGGAGAGGACGAAGTGATGCTGATCTCGACCGGCGGCGTGTTGATTCGCACCAAAGTGGCGTCGATCCGCGAAATGGGACGCTCGACTCAGGGCGTGACGCTGATCAACCTCGACGAAGGCGAAAAACTCGCGGGACTCGAACGCGTCGAAGAGCAGGGCGACGACGACGATTTGCTGGAAGGGTAGTTATCAGGAATCAGGAATCAAATATCCGCTCCTTCCCCCTTTGGGGGAAGGTTGGGATGGGGGCGAATTGCCCTGTGGTCGCCCGTGTTGCGGGTCAGCTATCAGAATTTTGAGCTTGCTAACTGTGCTGGCAGGCAGCGTTGTTTTGTATCGCACATTCCTTCTGTGACGAAGCCAAAAGAAAAGGCATGGTATATTTCGATGTGATACATTGCTAATCTGCTCGCTGTGTTACGAGCGGATTGCCAAGCCAAGGAGTTGTAATGCCCCGTCTGCGCAGATTGAAAATCGTCGCTGCTGTTTTTGCCGGAACGCTTTTAAGTATTCTGTTGAGCGCGTGCGCTGAAAAAACGGCGGAAACGTATCAGGGCTACGCAGAAGGCGAATACGTTTATGTCGCCTCGCCGTTGGGCGGGCGGCTCGATTCGCTGGCGGTGCGGCGCGGCATGGAGGTTGAAAGCGGCGCGCCGCTTTTTGCGCTGGAATCGGAAAAGGAAACTGCTGCCGTGCAGCAAGCGCAGGCGCAGCTTGCCACGGCGCAAGCGCAGTTGTCGGACATCAAAACAGGCAGGCGCGTGCCAGAAGTAGAAGTGATCGAAGCGCAACTGGCGCAAGCGCAAGCGCAGTTGACGCAAGCAAAAACTCAAGCGGAGCGCGACGAAAAGCAGTTGGCGATCGGCGGCATTGCCGAAGCGCAACGCGACGACAGCCGCTCGCGCTTCGAGACGGCGGCGGCGCGAGTGCGAGAATTGCAGCATCAGATTGAAGTGGCGCGTCTTCCCAATCGCGGCGAGCAAATCAAGGCGCAGGAAGCGCAAGTGACGGCGATGCGGGCGGCGCTTGCGCAAGCGGATTGGGCGTTGCGGCAAAAATCGGTGACGGCATCGAAAAGCGGCGAAGTGGTGGACACGCTTTATCGTGAGGGTGAATGGGTGGCGGCAGGCGCGCCGGTGGTGAAAATGTTGCCGCCGCAAAACATCAAGGCGCGTTTTTTTGTTCCCGAAACCAAAGTCGGCGCGTTGAGAAAAGGGCAAGCCGTGCGTCTGGTTTGCGACGGTTGCGCAGCGCCGATCAACGCGACGATTTCGTATATCGCCGATCAGGCCGAATACACGCCGCCGGTGATTTTCAGCAATGAAACCCGCGCCAAGCTGGTGTTCATGATTGAAGCGTACCCGCAAACGAGCGACGCGCATTTGTTGCATCCCGGTCAGCCGGTTTCGGTGAGTTTGCTGTAGCAAACCCTAGCGGCAAACGCCATGATTGCCTCCACGGATCGCCAGACTCATCGTTCTGAATTTGCCATCGACGTGCACGGGCTGAACAAACATTTCGGCAATCGGCATGTCGTCAATAATTTGTCGATGCAAGTTCGCACTGGCGAAATTTTTGGTTTTCTCGGCCCGAACGGCAGCGGTAAAACAACGTCGATCCGAATGATGTGCGGACTCTTGACGCCGGATTCGGGCAGCGGCACGTGTCTGGGTTACGACATCATCGCCGAGAGCGACGCGATCAAGCGTAACGTCGGCTACATGACGCAACGGTTTTCGTTCTGGGAGGATTTGTCGATCCGCGAAAATCTCGATTTCGTGGCGCGCCTTTATCAGATGCCGGATCGAAAAACGGCGGTTGAAAATGCGTTGACGGCGCTCGGCTTGAAAACGCGGGCGAATCAGTTGGCGGGCGCGTTGTCCGGCGGTTGGAAACAGCGCTTGGCGTTGGCGGCGTGCATGTTGCATCGGCCTGCGTTGTTGTTGCTCGACGAGCCGACAGCGGGCGTTGATCCTGCGGCGCGGCGCGATTTTTGGGAAGAGCTTCATCGCTTGGCGGCGCAAGGCATCTCGGTGCTGGTCAGTACGCATTACATGGATGAGGCGGAGCGCTGCCATAAGCTGGCGTACATTTCGCACGGCGTTTTGCTGGCACAAGGCACGGCGCAGGAAATCGTTGCAGCGCAGAAATTGTTTACGTGGACAATCAAGGCAGAAACCGAAAACGGCAAAGCCGATGAAAGCGCCGATGAAGGCTTGGCGCAGTTGGCAAGCGCGCTCGCCGACAAACCGGGTGTTTTGCAAACGGCTGCATTCGGCAACGCGCTGCATGTGACCGGCCGCGATCCGGTTCTGCTCGAAAAAACCTTGCGCGAAACGTTGGTTGAGCAATCGTATGAAATGAAGCAAACGGAGACCGGCCTCGAAGAAGTGTTCATTCATTTAATGCGGACTTCAAAAGAAGAACTGGAAGCGCAAGCGAAGGAAGCGCAGATGAAAGAGGCGCAGCGATGAGCCGCCAACCATTTTTCTTTTCGCCGGCGCGTTGTTGGGGCATCGTACTCAAGGAGTTTTTGCAACTGAAACGCGACCGCGTGACTTTTGCGATGGTGGTCGGCATTCCGGTGATGCTGCTGATTCTGTTTGGCTACGCGATCAATATGGATCCGAAGCATTTGAAAACCGCGATGATCGACGCCGACCGCAGCGAATTTTCGCGCAGTTTCATCATGGCGATGCGCAACTCGGCGTACTTCGATTTTGTCGGCGAATTGAACAATGAAGCGGAAGGCGAAGCGGCGGTGACGCGCGGCGATGTGCAGTTTGTCGTCAACATCCCCAGCGATTTTTCCAAACGATTGGCGCGCGGCGAGAGGCCGACGGTACTGGTGGTGGCCGACGCGACCGATCCGGCGGCGGCAAGCAACGCCATCGGCGCGGTCACTCGTTTGGCCGACAGCGTGGCGTGGAAAGACCTCGGCGGGACATTGGCGAAGTTGAATGTGCCCGTAGCGCCGTTCGAAGTGCAAGTGCATCGCCGCTACAATCCGGAGGGCATCACGCAATACAACATCGTCCCCGGATTGATGGGCATCATTCTGACGATGACGATGGTGATGTTGACCGGACTGGCGATGACCCGCGAACGCGAGCGCGGCACGATGGAAAATTTGCTGGCGACGCCGGTGCGCCCGCTGGAAGTGCTGACCGGAAAAATTGTACCGTATATTTTCATCGGAATCATTCAGGCGACGATCATTTTGGTGGCGGCGATTGTGCTTTTTCATGTGCCGTTCGTCGGCGGCATCGTCGAGTTGTACAGCATTTTATTGATTTATGTAGCGGCAACGCTGACGGTCGGCATTGCGATTTCTTCGTTGGCGAGCAATCAGTTGCAAGGCGTGCAACTGACTTTCTTTTTCTTCTTGCCTAATGTGTTGTTGTCGGGCTTCATGTTTCCGTTTTACGGCATGCCGAAGTGGGCGCAAGTTATCGCTCACGCGCTGCCGATGACGTACTTTAACCGGCTGGTGCGCGGCATCATGTTGAAGGGCAACGGCTGGCTGGAGTTGTGGCCTAACCTGTGGCCGCTGATAGCATTCACGGTTATCCTGATGGGGATTGCGCTGAAGTTTTACCGGCGTACACTGGATTGAGGAATCGCTCATGTTACGAAAAATCCGATGGAGAAGATTGCGCTGGTTTTCGCTTTGCGCCGTTGCGATACTCGGCGGTTGCGCGGTCGGTCCCGATTTCAAATCGCCGGAAGCGCCGACGGCAACGCGCTACACGGAAACGCCGATGCTGGAGCAAACGGCGGATGTTCCGGCGGTTGCGTCCGGCGGCGGTGCGCAAAAGTTTGTCAACAATGCGTTGGGCAACAGCGACGCAGAAAACATTTTGCGCGGTGAACCGTGGTGGACGCTTTTTCAAAACGCGGCGCTGAATCAATTGATCGAACAAGCGTTGGCGAACAATCCGACACTGGCCGAAGCCGAAGCGCGGTTGCGGCAAGCGCAGGAAGAATACCTCGCGCGCGCCGGCGCGGCGCATTATCCGTCGGTGGATCTCAACGCTCAAGCGGCGCGGGAACAAGTCAACATGGAAACGATGGGCATTACGGCGATTCCCAGCCCGCCGCCGTTTGCGCTTTACAACGCTTCGATCGGCGTTTCTTACACCTTCGATTGGTTCGGCGCCAACGCGCGCGCGCTGGAAGGCTTGCAAGCGGCGACAGAAATCAAATCGTACCAACTGGAAGCGGCGCGTCTGGCTTTGGCCGCCAATATTGTCGCCACTGTCGTGCGCGAAGCCTCGTTGCGCGAGCAGCTCGACGTTTTGAATGCGATGATAGCCGTGTTGCAAAAACAATTAACGATTCTTGAAGCGCGGCGCGCATTGGGCGGCGTGCCGGAGATCGACGTGCAACAACTCAGAAGCGCGTTAGCAGAACAGCAAGCGCGTTTGCCGCCGCTGCAACGACAACTGTATAGCGCGCGTCACCAACTGGCGTTGTATCTGGGAACGACGCCGAGCGAAGCGGCGTTGCCGCAGTTTCGTCTCGCCGATTTGCAACTGCCGCCAATGTTGCCGCTAACCGTTCCTTCCGAATGGGTGCGGCAGCGTCCCGACATTCGCGCCGCCGAAGCAATGCTGCATCAGGCCAGCGCCAATGTCGGAGTGGCGACGGCCAATCTTTATCCGCGCCTCACCTTGAGCGGCAATTTCGGCTCTGCGGCGTTGAGAGGAACCGATTTGTTTGCCGACGGATTCAATCTCTGGAATTTGGGCGCGGGCGTGACGCAGCCCTTGTTTCACGGCGGCGAATTGCGGGCAAACAAACGCGCCGCCGAAGCGGCGTTCGATGCCGCCGCCGCCGGTTATCGGCAAACAGTGTTGCAAGGATTCCAAAACGTGGCCGATGCGTTGCGAGCGCTGGAGACCGATGCGCAAACTTTGCAAGCGCGCAGCGTGGCAGCAGACGAAGCGCAAGCGACGCATCAATTTTTGGAAGCGCGTTATCAATTGGGCGGCGTCGATCAATGGACGGTGCTTGATGCCGAACGGCGATATCTGGAGGCGTTGCTGGCGCAGGTTCAATCGACCGCAGACCGTTACGCCGATACGGCGGCACTGTTTCAGGCGATGGGAACGGGAGCGGCGGAGACAAAAACGCCGAGAACAAAAACGTTGGAAGAAATCAATTCTTCTGTGCGGCCTTGAAACCGTTTTCCATTGCGTCAAACGGCAACTCGCGTCCGATCACGACCAAAATCGAGCGCCGCATTTCTTCGGAGCGCCAGGGCTTGCCATAGTCGAAGCCGACAACTTTGTGCACACCTTGCACGACCAAGCGTTTCGGCTCATCGGCGATCGCAAGAATGCCTTTGTAGCGCAGCATGTCGTTGCCGTGGGTTTCGATGAGCGATTCCATCCACGCGCCGATGCGCGCCAAATCCATTTCGCCGGCTTCAAACACGCGCGAGGCGATGTTGTCGTTCCACGAGCGTTTCAGCAATGTTCGCGGCTGCCGAATGGAAACGAAAGCGGGCGCGGCAGTATTTGAAGAAGCGAAGGGAGCAACAAGCGCTTCATCGACGGCGAGCGGCGCATCGAGGTTGAACGCATGAAGATCGAGCCAGTTTTCATGCGACAACTGTCCGTGCGCGACTTCAATGATCGGTGCGCGCGCGTTGATTTTTCTCAAGCGGTCGATCAGCAACGCTTTGTCGCCATCACCCATGCGGTCGGTTTTGGTCAGCAATAAACGATCGGCAAAACCGACCTGCGAAACAGCAACGCGATGTTCGTTGAGCTGTTTCTGCGCGTGTTCGCCGTCGATCAGCGTGATAACGGCGTCGAGCAGAAAGCGTTCCCGCAAAGAGTCATCGACGAAAAAAGTCTGAATAACCGGCGCGGGATCGGCGAGGCCGGTGGTTTCGAGAATCAGCCGATCGAAAGCCAGCGTGCCGGCATCGCGACGTTCCAGCAAATTTTGCAGCGCGGCGGTCAGCTCGCCGCGCACGGTGCAGCAAACGCAACCGTTAGTCAGTTCGATGATTTCAATTTCGGCGTTCTGCGCCAACAAACGGCTGTCGAGGTTGACTTCGCCGAATTCGTTTTCGATGACGACAATTTTTTCGCCGTGGTTTTCGCGCAGAAGGTAGTTGAGCAAAGTGGTTTTACCGGCGCCGAGAAAACCGGTGAGGATCGTGGCGGGAACGGGAGGGTGGCCGGTCGTCATCGGGGCGAAGCGATTTAGCAACAGCGAATCGTGCCGTTCTTGCCGTCGTAACGCGCGTCCTGCCGGTCGCGGAAAAACTCTTCATAAGTCATGATCGGTTGTTCGGGGTGGGTCGTGCGCATGTGCTGAACGTAAGTGTCGTAATCGGGCATGCCGACCATCAGCTTGGCAGCTTGTCCGAGGTAGCGTCCGAATTTGGAGAGGTCTTGGAACATGTAAGCGAAACGCAGGGGAACGCAATGGTAATTCGTAATTTCTTATTGTGCGCTGACGCGCTCCGGTTGTAAACCGTTTGCTGTCGGCGGACGCCGGCTAGAGGTTTTTCGAGTGGGTATTTTTCGCGTCAATACTTCCTTCGCGGCTATGATGATAGCTTCTGATCCTTGTTTTCCGGTTCCTGCCGCTCCGGTTTCGGTAGCGTTTCCTGTACGAAAAACAGTGGCCGTCTTTTTACTTCCTCGTAAATGCGGGCGAGAGGTATTCGCCGATAACGCCCAGCGCCAGCATGATGACGTTGCCGGTAATCAGCAACAGTAAAATCACCGTGGTAAATCCGCTGACAGCGTTCCCGCTCAATTTGTTGTACAAAGTTTGGCCACCCAGCAGCAACGCGGCAATGATGAAGACGAAGCCGAGTGTTGTAATCAGATGCAGCGGAATCGAGCTGAAAGAGGTGATCGAGGTGAGCGCGAGTTTGGTTAAATGGCGAAAAGACCACTGCGTTTTTCCGTGTTGGCGCTCGTCCGGCGTGAAGGGCAGTGTTGTCGTTTTATAACCCGCCCACGCAATCATGCCGCGAAAGAAAAGATTGCGTTCCGGCAGCGCCAGATAAGCATCGACAACTCGGCGATCCAACAATTTGAAATCAGAGGCTTCGCGTAAATCGACGCCGGTCAATTTGGAATTAAGAGAAAAAAAGAGACGGCGCAGAACGCTCGAGCCTTGCGGGTGTTTGACGCCTGTTACGACATCGAAGCCTCCGGTTTCCCAGAGGCGCAGCATTTCCGGGATCAATGCGGGCGGATGTTGTAAATCGGCGTCCATCACAATGACGGCGCGCCCTTGCGCCATTTGTAAACCGGCGCGCATCGCGGCTTCCTTGCCGAAACGGCGGGTGAGCCGCGCGGCGTGGATGAACGGGCGATCATTGCAGGCTTGCGCGATGACTTCCCAACTGCTGTCGGTGGAGCCGTCGTCGATCAGTATCAGTTCAAACGAAATGCCCTGCCGGATCAGGATGTTCGGAGACGGTATCAATCGCGTGCCGCAATCCTGCCGCTTCGCAATGGGCAGGGATAACGATAGAGCGAGCGGGGCAAACGGGAAAAGCGGCGCTGGCAGACATGATCGGCGTATTATGCAAGAATGAGCAATAATTATAAAGCACCGAAAAACAATCTGCCCTATCAACCTTTCACTGACACGGATCATGCGACAACCTGTTGATCTTTTAGTTTTCCCGCGCTGGCTGGCGCCGGTGATTCCCGCCGGTTGCGTTTACGAATACTATGCGCTGGCGGTGAATCGTGGACGAATCGTCGCGGTGTTGCCGGCCGGCGAAGCCCGCGAGCGATTTAGCGCGCGCGAAACGGAAACGCTGGAAACACATTTGCTGATGCCGGGGTTGGTCAATCTGCATTGCCATGCGGCGATGAATCTTTTGCGCGGTATTGCCGACGATTTGCCGTTGATGCCCTGGCTTTCGGAACACATCTGGCCTGCGGAAGCGAAGCATGTTTCTCATCGTTTCGTTTACGACGGAACGCTCATCGCTTGCGCCGAAATGTTGAGCGGCGGTGTGACTTGCTTTAACGATATGTATTTTTTTCCGGAAGCGACGGCGGAAGCGGTAAACGTTTCGGGAATTCGGGCGGCGCTCGGTTTGACCGTGCTTGAATTTCCCGGCGCTTACGCGAAAAACGCGGACGATTATTTCGCCAAAGGGCTGGCTGCTCATGAAGCCTTGTACGGCAAGCCGCGACTTTCTTTCTGTCTCGCGCCGCACGCGCCGTATTCCGTTTCCGACCGCAGTTTCGAACGGGTTGCAACGTTGGCAAAAGAGCTTGATCTTCCGTTGCACATTCATGTCCACGAAACGCGCGATGAAATTTCCCAAAGTCTGAAAGAATACGGCATGCGTCCGTTGGAACGCCTGCATCGTCTCGGATTGGTCGGGCCGAAGCTGATCGCCGTGCATGCCGTGCATCTCGACGCGCAGGAAATCGCGCAGTTGGCCGCATGCGGCGCTTCGGTCGCGCACTGCCCGACGTCCAACCTCAAACACGGCAGCGGTATCGCGCCGCTGGCCGGATTGCTTGAGGCCGGCGTCAATGTCGGTCTGGGAACCGACGGCGCGGCCAGCAACAGCCGCTTCGATCTGTTTGAAGAGATGCGGCTGGCGGCGTTGCTGGCCAAGGGCAGCACGGAGAACGCCTCTGCCGTCGATGCGCATCGCGCATTGGCGATGGCGACGATCTGCGGCGCGCGGGCGCTTGGGTTGGACGAAGAAATTGGCTCGCTCGAACCGGGCAAGGTGGCGGACTTGTGCGCGGTGGATTTCGGCGCGCTGCGTTTATCGCCTTGCTATGATCCCGTATCGCATCTGGTGTATGCGGTGAGCGGCGATGAAGTGAGCCATGTATGGGTGGACGGGAAAGCGCGGGTCAAAAATCGCGCGTTTGTCGATCTCGATGTCGGAACGTTGACGGCGCTGGCGGCGGCGTGGGGGGAAGAGATTCGATCAACCTGAGAAAGGGTTGAGCAAGCGCGCGCCAGTGTGCGCGAAATCGTCGGTGTTGCGCGTAACAAGGATCAAATCGTGAATCAACGCGGTCGCGGCGATTTGTTTATCCAGCGCGTTTTCCGGCCACGGCGCTCGCAAACGTCCCCAGACCTGCGCGGCGTCCAAATCGAAATCCAGAACACAATCGCGGTAATCCCGCAGCACGGTTTCCAGCCATCCTTCCAAACGCTGCGCCTGAGACAAATCGCCGCGATGGCGAATGAGATCGACGCCGCGCCGCAATTCGCCCACTGTCACCACCGACAACCAGATGCGCACATTTTGTTCAGCGCATTGGCGCAGAAAGGCGGTGACTCCCGGATTGGCCGCGCTACCCTTGTGCGCTTCGCTGATAACGTTCGTGTCAATCAAATACACGCGCGGCTCCGTGTTCCGGCACGCGAGCGAAGTCGGCATCCTCGCCGACTTCGGGCATGGCTGCCAGCACCTCGGCCAACGAGCGGCGGCGCGGTTGCAACAGAGCATCGGCCAACAGCGCGCGGTGTTCGGCCTCTGCGCTGCGGCCATGCCGGGCGGCGCGCGATTTGAGCGCCTTGATGATGGATTCATCAACGCTGCGAACGATCAAACTGGACATAGAGCGCCTCCGTAGATTGCTATCAATGATAGCATTGTAGCACAACAGTTTGGACATTGGCAAC
>JAITBX010000031.1 GCA_031283405.1 Burkholderiales bacterium
TCCGCGCAGGATGACACAACGAAGTCCATAGTGCGTAGGCTACGCGAACTGAAACCTGATCCCTGAATCGCCATCCGCCACCAGCCGCAACACCGTATCTTCCGCCACGATGATTTCGCCGCCGCAATACGTCGGCGCAATCGGCACGAGAGCGCCGCCGCGATCGGCCAATACCGCCAATTCGATCGGCGCGCGAACGCCGTGTTGCCGCAGCAATGAAATTGCTTGCACGACGGTTTCGCCGTGCCACAACACGGCATTGGCCAAAACAATGGGCGCGTCTTCGGAAAGCATCGCGGCAAGCGCCGTTTTCGGGGTGATTTTCAAAACACCTTGCGCCAGCGCCCGCATATCCAGCGTCGCACATTGATGCCGCCCTGGCAACCGCGCTGCCAACCGCTCGGCCAAAAGCGCGCCTTCACTACCCATCCCCAACAACCACGCATCCACCGCCACCGCGCCTTCCATGCGCGCGATCAGTGTTTCAAAACAACGCATCGCATCCGGTGCGCTCATTTATTGTTCCCCTCGTCAAAATACGCTTGAAGAATCACTTGCGCCGCAACCGCATCGCGTACCGCGCGCGCTTTTTCGCCGCGTTGGCCGCTTTCATCGAGCAGGCGTTGCGCTTCCTGCGTAGTCAGCCGCTCATCGACCAGCGTCACCGGCAACCGGAATGTTTCTTCCAGCCAACGCGCGAAGCGGCGGGCGCGCTGTGTCATTTCATGTTCCGTTCCGTCAATGTGTACCGGCAATCCGACTACCAATTTCTGCGGCTGCCATTCGGTTATCAGCGCGCGAAGCGCCATCTCCCGCGCTTCGCGCTGCTCGGCATGCAATGTTGTCAATGGCCGCGCGATTCGCGTCAACGTATTGCCGATTGCCACGCCGATGCGTTTGTGGCCAAAATCGAAAGCCAACAAGGTTGAAGGCACGCTCAACTCAGGCGCGACTTCAGGCATGACCGGCATTACCGGAAAAATGCAGCGGGTTCACGCCCAACCGGCGCATGGCTTCATCTATCCGCGCTTTCGGCGCGCATTGGAAGAGCAATTTTTCGGCATCGTTTCCGGGAATCGTCAGCCACGCATTTTGCGCCAACTCCTGCTCCAACTGTCCCGCCGACCAACCGGCGTAACCGAGCGATACCAGCGCTTCGTCCGGCCCCTCGCCACGCCCCATCGCTTCCAGCAAATCGCGCGATGTCGTCATGCCGATTCCCTCACTGACCGCCAATGTCGATTGCCACTCGCCGATGGGGCGATGTAGAATGAAGCCACGATCGTTACACACCGGCCCGCCCCAATACACCGGCGCGTTGTGCCAATGATCGTCGAACGACGACACGCCGGCGCCGTCAAACAACTGCGCAACGGTCATGTCGGTTTGACGGTTGACGACAATTCCCAACGCGCCCTCGGCGTTGTGTTCACAAACATAAATCAGCGTGTGCGCAAACGGCCCTTCCTCGCCCAGCGCCGGCATAGCCAGCAGGAAAGAACCCTTCAGTTCCATCGGCGCGACCGGCGAAGCGGTATCGGGAATGTCCGGCATTTCGGTTTCTGCACCCGAAGATCGTCGTTGTGCCATTGTGTTCTCCTAACGCATTCCCGGCAGCAGTCCCCGCATGCCGCGCATCATTTTGTTCAGGCCGCCTTTCGCTACCATCTTCATCATCTTCTGTGTTTGCTCAAATTGTTTCAGCAGTTGATTGACTTCCTGCACCGTCACTCCGGCACCGACCGCAATCCGCCGTTTGCGCGATGCCTTGATAATCTCCGGCTTGCGTCGCTCGGTGGGCGTCATCGAATGAATGATGCCTTCCAGCCGCGCGATTTTCTTTTCCTGCATCTGCCCGCTCTGCGCCGCCTGCGCCAGTTCCGCCGGAAGTTTTTCGAGCAGCTTTTGCATGCCTCCCATGTTGCGCATCTGGCCGATCTGCGCCCTGAAATCTTCCAGATCGAATCCCTTGCCGCTTTTCAGTTTCTTAGCGAGCGATTGCGCTTTTTCGAGGTCAACCGTGCGATGCGCTTCTTCGATCAGCGACAGGACATCGCCCATTCCGAGAATCCGCGATGCCATCCGTTCAGGGTAAAAAATTTCCAGCCCGTCCGGTTTTTCCGAAACACCGGCAAACTTGATCGGGGCGCCGGTCACCCAACGCACCGACAACGCCGCGCCGCCGCGCGCGTCGCCGTCGAGCTTGGTCAGCACCACACCAGTCAACGGCACCGCCTCGCGGAACGCCGCCGCCGTATTCACCGCGTCCTGCCCCTGCATTGCGTCAACGACGAACAATGTTTCCACCGGCGTCACCGCCGTGTACAACTCGGCGATTTCCTTCATCATCGCTTCGTCGATCGACAACCGACCGGCGGTATCGATAATCACCACGTCGTGATAATGCTTGCGCGCCCACTCGACCGCCGTCCGCGCGATCTCGACCGGCTTCTGCTCGGGCGACGACGGAAACCAGTCAACGTCCACCTGATTCGCCAACGTTTGCAACTGATCGATGGCCGCCGGACGATAAATATCCGCCGACACCACCAACACTTTTTTCTTCTGCGTCTGTTTCAGCAAACGCGCCAGCTTGCCGACACTCGTGGTCTTGCCGACCCCTTGCAGCCCCGCCATGAGAATCACCGCCGGCGGCGTCACCGCCAAGTTGAGCGCCGAGGCTTCCGCGCCCATCAGCGCCGCCATTTCGCGGTGCACCACGCCGACCAGCGCCTGCCCGGGCGTCAACGAGCCGACGACTTCTTCGCCGACCGCCTTCTCGCGCACCCGCTGGATGAATTCGCGTACCGCCGGCAAGGCCACGTCCGCTTCCAGAAGCGCCAGACGGACTTCACGCAGGGCGTCCTGAATGTTGGATTCGGTCAGCCGCGCCTCGCCTCTGAGGGTTTTGACGACACGCGACAAGCGTTGGGTTAAGTTATCAAGCATGGATTTTCCGGGGTTTTTGTCTCAAAAAAACGGTTGCAACGCAAGACATCCTCGGCGCTAACCGGACGGTCTGGCAATCTGGGTTAAAATAATCGCTCCATGATTATACTGCTTCCGTTTTTTCATCTTCTGGTCGCCATCCTCTACACGGTGGGCGCCGTTACGCACTGGCGAATGCCCAAGCCGGTGTCGATCGTGGCGACGGTGCCGAAATACGTCTGGGGCTTCATCCTGTTCACGCTGGCGCTGCACGTCTGCGCCCTCACCCGCGCCATCGGCGCGCCCGACGGCATCGACATTTCGCTGGGCAACGCCATTTCGCTGGTGGCCTTTCTGTGTGTGCTCGTGGCTTGGGCTTTCGGGCTGATGCGGGCGCTACCGGGCTTCGCCAGCATCATCATGGGCGGGGCTGCCATCGCTGCGCTGATGCCGATCGTGCTCACCAGCGCTCACCGTTTTCCTTACGCCACGGAATCATGGGCGGCGCTGCATATTGCGATTGCCTTGTCCGCATACTCGCTGCTCTTCGTCGCCGCCGTTCAGGCGCTACTCATGGTTGGGTTGGAAAAAAAGCTGCACGCGGGCGTCACCGCGCAACGCATGCCGCCGCTTTTGACGCTGGAACGCTATCTGTTCAAGCTGATTTCGCTGGGCTTCATCCTGCTGACGCTGACGGTTATCAGCGGCCTGTTTTTCTCCGAACAAGTTTGGGGAATGCCCTTCAAGTTGACGCACAAAAGCGCTTTTTCAGTGCTGGCGTGGTTCATTTACGGAACCCTGCTGGTCGGTCGCCGGCGCTTCGGCTGGCGCGGCCGCAAAGCGCTTCACTGGATTTTGACCGGGACGCTTTTGTTAGTGCTTGCCTACCTCGGCTCCAAGCTGGTGCTGGAAGTTTTTTTGCAACGCTGACCGCGCAGCCGCGCAAAATGCGCGAGCAGCAACAGCTTTTGTCTTTCTTGGGGACATGATGACAATTTCGTGGCTTCTGGCAGGATTTCTGATCGGCGGAATCGGCGGCTTTGCCGTTGCCGTCGCAGTCTTTCGTTCCCGCCTCCTCTCGAAGCCCGCCCCACTGCTTCCGCCGGAACCGATAACCGGCGCCCCCGCTGAAATCTTTCCCTGCCTTCAGGAACTTCTCAGCGGTAGCGTTGACGATGTGATGACGCCGCGCACGCAGATTCAGGCGCTCTCTCTGACGGAAGCGCCGACGCTCCTGCGACAGGGCGTCGGCGCCGGACGTCATTCGCGGCTGCCGGTCTATGAAGGTTCGCTGGATCACATTGCCGGCATCCTCGATCTGCGCGACGCTTCGCGCCTCTTTTCGACGGAGACGCTCGATGCCGAAGTCTTGCGCGCCCTGCTGCACCCCGCTTACTACATTCCGGCCGGCACGCCGCTGTTGAAACAGGTTCAACAATTTCAGGCTGATCGGCAACACTTGGGGCTGGTCGTCGATGAATACGGCGAATTGCAGGGGCTGGTCACCCTCGAAGATCTGACGAACGAAATTGCCTCCGCCCTGACGCCGCTTCGCCCGGGAGCGGACGAAGCCTCTGCCGCCGCTCCGGCCATTCCGGAAGCCGGCATCGTCGTCGATGCCGGAACCTCTCTGCGCGCTCTGAACCGCCGCTTGGGTTGCGGTTTTCCGCTCGACGGGCCGAAGACGCTGAGCGGGCTGATCGTCGAACGCTTGGGAACCATCCCCGAAGCCGGCGCTCAATGCGAGCTTGACGGCTACTCCGTGGAAATCCTGCAAACGAAGCAGCACGCCGTCCGTGTCGTAAAACTTCGCCTTCGCTCGGCAACGCCCCACAAAAATACCGTTTTGTCTTTACAAACGCCGAAAGAGTAGGCATCATCGTAGAAGTTAAGTTCATGTTTTTGGAATGCAGCCCGTTGACGTGTTGACTGGGCTTCACCGCAAACTTTGGGAACCGGACGTATGTTTATCAAAAACCGCTTTCGTGTCGTCGCCGAAACTCTGCGCCATGCCGCAGTGAATTCGGCGCTTGAATGCCGAACGGTGTAGGAAACGGCTCTTTCGACCCATGGCAACTCCATCTACTTCTTCTCTCTCCGTCAGCGGCTTGGCGCGCGCGCTGGTTCAGCAAAAAGTGCTGAACCAGTTGGAAATGGAAACGATGGCCAGCCAAGCCAAAACGACCGGCATTGCCTTCGTCGAACAGTTTCTGATGTCGCGAAAGATGACGGCGCTCGAGTTGGGGCTTTTCGCCGCCGAGAAATTCGGCGTGCCGCTGTTCGACCTCGCCGCCATCGACCCCGACGCCCTCGCCAAAGAGTATTTCGATGTCAAACAGGCCAACGCGCAGCGCATCCTGCCTTTGCACATGCGCGGCAAGCGCTTGTTCGTCGCCGTTTCCGATCCCACCAATCTGAAGGCGCTCGACGAGATTCGTTTCAAGACCAATTTGCAGGTCGAACCGGTCTTGGTCGAGGACGACAAACTCGGCCAAGTGTTGCGTTACCGCACCGAAGAAAGCGATACGACGGTCAAGGAGATGACCGCCGACTTGGCCACCGCCGAAGCCGATCTGGCCAATCTGGAAAACCTCGGGCTGGCCGTCGCCGTTACTGAGGAAACCAATCTCGAAGTCGAAAATTCGCCGGTCGTCCGCTACCTCCAAAAAATTCTGCTCGACGCAATCCAGTACGGCGCTTCCGATATTCATTTCGAGCCTTACGAAAAATTCTTCCGCATCCGTTACCGGCTCGACGGCGTTTTGCAGGAAGTCGCCCAGCCGCCGATGAGTCTGCGGGAACCGATCGCCACCCGGATCAAGGTTATCTCCCGCCTCGATATTTCCGAGAAAAGAATTCCTCAAGATGGCCGGATGAAGTTGGTGTTGACCAACAACAAGGTGATCGATTTCCGCGTCTCGTCATTGCCGACGCTACACGGCGAAAAAATCGTGATGCGTATTCTCGATTCCTCCAGCGCCAATCTGAATATCGACGCTCTCGGCTATGAGACTGAGCAAAAAGCGGCGATGCTGCACGCCATTCACCGGCCTTACGGAATGATTCTCGTCACCGGCCCCACCGGTAGCGGCAAAACCGTTTCGCTCTATACTTGCCTCGGCCTTCTGAACCAGCCGAACACCAATATTTCGACCGTCGAAGACCCGGCGGAAATTCAGTTGCCGGGTACGAATCAAGTCAATGTCAATGAGAAAGCCGGTCTGACGTTTTCGACAGCGTTGCGCGCTTTTTTGCGGCAAGACCCGGACATCATCATGGTCGGCGAAATCCGCGACCTCGAAACCGCCGACATCGCCGTCAAAGCGGCGCAAACCGGCCACTTGGTTTTATCCACGCTGCACACCAACGATGCGCCGACGACGCTGACCCGGCTCGCCAACATGGGCATTCCGGCGTTCAATATCGCGTCTTCGGTCATTTTGATCACGGCGCAACGCCTTGGCCGCAAGCTGTGCCCGCAGTGCAAACGCCCCGTCCAACTGCCGAAGGATGTTTTGCTGGCGGCAGGCTTTACGGAAAGCGAACTCGACGGCAGTTGGCGACCTTATGGTCCGGTCGGTTGCGGCCATTGCAAAAATACCGGCTACAAGGGGCGGATCGGGATTTTTGAGGTCATGCCCATTACCGATGCCATGCGCGAGGTCATCATGAATCACGGTACCGCGCTCGACATCGCCGCGCAAGCGCAACGCGAAGGCGTCAAGAATATGCGCCAGTCGGGGCTGGTCAAAGTCAAAGCAGGCGTCACCTCTCTCGAAGAGATTGAAGCCATCACCAACGAATAGTTTGTTCAACGACGAGGTTCACTATGGCTGTTGCTTCTACCGCTGCTACCAAAGACGTCAAAGTCAAGGAAGCCCTTTTCGCCTGGGAAGGCATCGACAAGGGAGGCCGGCAAGCCCGCGGCGAAATCCGGGCGGCTTCCAGCGCCGTGGCGACGGCAATGTTGCGCCGGCAAGGCGTCAGAATCAAAAAAATCAACAAGAAAACTTTTCAGGGCGGCAGCAAGATCAAGGACAAAGATCTGACGTTCTTCACCCGCCAGCTTGCCACCATGTTGAAAGCCGGCGTGCCGTTGCTGCAGTCCTTCGATATCGTCGGTCGCGGCCATGCCAACCCGCGTTTTTCGAGACTGCTGTTCGATATCAAGAGCAAAATCGAAACCGGCTCCAGCATGGCGCAGGCGTTTCGCTCGTATCCTTTTTATTTCAACCCGTTGTTTTGCAATTTGGTCGAGGCCGGCGAAACAGCCGGGATTCTCGATAGCGTTCTGGAGCGGCTGGCGACCTATCAGGAAAAATCTCTGGCCTTGAAGGGCAAGATTAAATCGGCGCTGACCTATCCGATCGTCGTTATCTTGGTCGCCATCGGGGTGGTAGGCGTCATCATGTACAAGGTCGTTCCCGTCTTCGAAAAAATGTTCAGAGACATGAACGCCCAGTTGCCTGCGCCCACCCAAATTGTCGTCAATCTGTCCAACTTTGTTGTTCATAACGGCATATTCGCTTTATTAGCGATCGTTGCCATCGTTCTCGGCATCGGCGCCTTTCACAAGCGGTCGGCGCCCTTTCGGATGCTGGTGGATCGAACTTCGTTGCGCATTCCGGTAATCGGCTCCATGCTTGAAAAAGCGGCGATCGCCCGCTGGACGCGAACCTTGTCAACGATGTTTTCGGCCGGCGTGCCGCTGGTCGAAGCGCTCGACAGCGTCGGCGGCGCTTCCGGTAACGGCGTCTATGCGGAAGCCACCAAAAAAATCAAGACCGACGTCAGCACCGGCACCTCGCTGACCAACTCGATGATCAACGCCAACCTGTTCCCGTCCATGGTGTTGCAAATGACCCAGATCGGCGAAGAATCCGGCGCGCTCGACAGCATGCTGACCAAGATCGCCGACTTCTACGACCGCGAAGTCGAAGAAGCCGTTGCCGCCATGTCTGCCCTACTTGAACCTATCATCATCGTTTTTCTGGGCGTCGTGATCGGGGGAATTGTGATCTCCATTTATCTGCCGATCTTCCAAATGGGCAATCTCGTTTGATCTGTTCATGAAGATGCTTCGTCGAGGCGCTCCGGCGCCTCGGCTTTTATATTTTTTGCCCGACTTCACACCGTGTCCTTTCTCCCTCTTCCCGCTTGGCCGTTACTGGACGATCCCGTAAGCGCTTTGATCGTCGCTGTCGTCGTCGGCCTTTGCGTCGGCAGTTTTCTGAACGTCGTGATTCACCGTCTGCCAAAAATGTTGCAGCGCGCTTGGGATGAACAATGCGCCGAGTTGCATGATGAGCCGTCGCCCGAAAAAGCCGCGCCCTACAACCTCATCGTCCCGCGCTCGGCTTGCCCGACGTGTGAACATCAGATCACCGCGCTGGAAAACATTCCGCTCGTGTCGTGGCTTTTTCTGCGCGGCAAATGTTCGCAATGCGGCGCCCGCATTTCGATTCGCTACCCGCTGGTCGAATTGCTGGGCGGTTTGCTGGCAGGGCTGGCGTTCTGCTTTTTCGGGCCGTCCTGGCAAGCACTGACGGCCTGCGCTTTGTTGTGGACGCTGCTGGCTCTGACCTTCATTGATGCCGACACGCAATTATTGCCCGACGATCTGACTTTGCCGCTCTTGTGGGGCGGGCTGCTCGTCAATCTTTTCGGCGTATTCACGACGCTGCCCCACGCTGTGATCGGCGCAGTCGCCGGTTATTTATCGCTGTGGCTGGTGTACTGGGCGTTCAAGCTGTTGCGCAACAAAGAAGGGATGGGCTACGGCGATTTCAAATTGCTGGCGGCGCTCGGCGCTTGGCTCGGCTGGCCCATGTTGATCCCCATCGTTTTGTTATCCTCGCTGGTTGGCGCCTTGACGGGCTTGGGGTTGGCGCTGTTTCGTGGCCGTGACCATCATGTGCCGATGCCGTTCGGCCCGTTTCTGGCCGTTGCCGGCGCCGTGGCGCTTTTCTTCGGGTCGGCCATCGCCCACTGGCTGTACCCTTCCCTGTCTTTGCCGCACTAACACCATCATGCCTCTGATTATCGGCGTCACCGGCGGCATCGGCTGCGGCAAATCAACCGTTGCGCAAGCGTTTGCGGCGCTGGGCATCGAAACTCTCGATGCCGATGATTTGACGCACGCGGTCAGCGCACCCGAAGGAAGCGCTTACACTGACATCGTCGCGCTGTTCGGTCACGCTTCCGTCCAGCCCGACGGAACGCTGAATCGCGCCTTTATTCGCCAACAGGCTTTCACCGATCCGGTGTTGCGAAACAAACTCGAAGCCGTCGTCCATCCCCGCGTCGGCGAAGAAACTACTCGCCGAATCGCCCAATGGCGCGGATCGTATGGTTTGTGGATCGTGCCTCTGCTTCTCGAAAAGCCCAGGCTGCGGGAACGCGCCGATCGCATTCTGGTAGTCGATTGCCCCGAAACGCAACAAATCGCCCGAATCGCCGCTTCACGCGGTCTGCATGAAAGTGAAATTCGCGCCATCATGGCGACACAATGTTCACGTGATCGACGCTTGATGCTCGCCGACGACATCATCGACAACAGCGGTTCGCCCGAAAATCTGACGCCGCAAGTGGCGCGATTGGATCGTCTCTATCGGGAACTTGCCCGCATCCGAACCGGCTGAAGGCAAGCCTGTTTTCAAATTTTCTTCTCATTTTCCTTTCAAAAGGGCTTAATAAATCCACAGAATTGCGGCACAATGATGGAATTCCCCTTCAAACGCTAGGGATTTCGGGTGCCGGTCTTTTATGAACATCCTCTCAACGAACGGGCGCGTACGCTCATGCGGCTCGAAGACCTTTTCGTGCGAGCGCGTTTTTTCTCGGGGCGGGAAACTTTTCTGGATCACCACGCGGCGTTGCTGGCGCTGTTTGAAATCATCGAAGTCGCGGCGCGCGCCGATCTCAAGTCCGATTTGTTGCAGGAACTCGAACGTCAGAAGCTGGTGTTGAGCGCTTTGCGAAACCGCCAGAACATTGATCAGGAACTTCTGGAAAATCTGCTCGACGATATCGACCGGGTGATTGCAAAAATTTTTTCCTTCACCGGAAAAGTCGGCATGCACCTGCGCGAAAACGAATGGCTGATGGCCATCAAACAACGCACCTTGCTGCCCGGCGGCGCTTGCGGATTCGATCTGCCGGCGTTTCACTTCTGGCTGCATCAGCCGCCCGCTCGCCGGCAAAATAACCTTCAGCAATGGCTCTCGCCGCTCGAGCCGATCCGCAACGGCATCTCCATTATCTTGCGCATTCTGCGCGAGAGCGGCCAAACCACCACCTACACAGCACAGCACGGCGTTTTTCAAATGATGCAGGCCAACACCAAAGCGGTGCAACTGTTGCGCTTGTCGGTCGCGGACGAAGTCGCCTGCGTTCCCGAAATCAGCGCCAACAAATACGCGCTCAATATCCGCTTTCTGACCGCCGAAGAAATGACTCGCGGCAGCGTTTGCGATTACGACATCACCTTTGATCTGACCTTCTGTTCGTTATGAAGAAGACCGCACACTCGCCTGAAACGTCTTTGCCGGCAACCATCGTTACCTGCCCGCAATGCGGCGCCGCCGTTGTCTGGACATCGGCCTCACGCTGGAAACCGTTTTGCTCGGAGCGTTGCAAACTGCTCGATCTCGGCGCCTGGGCCAACGAATCTTACCGGATCACCGGCGCCGAAGCTGCCGATATTTCAGAGATGGAAGAAATCGAACGCGCGCTTACTGCGCCTTCCGCCGACATCGTGCGCCCTCATTAGACGCCCGTTCGGCTATTCAACAATGTCGGCAGCGCTTTCAAGATTCCGTGGTTGGCCGGCAGCAGCAACAATTCTCGGCAAGTCTCCGGCGTCTGCCAACCACAGTTCTGCCCCTCTCGCCCGTAAATTTTGCCGCGCCACATCGGCACATGAAAAAAATGCAACACCACTTCGGCGTGCGGGTAAGTGAAATAAACGATCTGCCACAGCGTTGCTTGTTCGACGACGATGCCCAACTCTTCTTCCAGTTCGCGCGCCAGCGCCGCTTCCGCAGTTTCTCCCGTTTCGATTTTGCCGCCGGGAAATTCCCAATAACCGGCGTACACTTTACCTGCCGGCCGCTGCGTCAATAAAAATTCTTTTGAAGATTCTTTTCCCGATCGCGTCAAGATGGCGGCGACCACCCGCACCGGCTTCATGATAATCCGGAGCGAAGCGCTTTGCGCCCTGCGTAATGGCGCGCAAATTGCCACGCCGCCCGACCGCTGACCGAGCCGCGCAAACGCGCCCATTGCAACGCTTCGAGACGCAAGTTCTCACTTGCCGTCACCGTTTTTGGCAACACGATTTTGTGATACGTCAACCAGCCGGCAACGGCGGCGAGGTAATCGTCTTCACCGAATGGATAAAACGAAATCCACAAACCGAAACGCTCAGCCAGCGCCGTTTTTTCTTCTTTCGCTTCGTCAGGATGAATTTCGCTCTTGCCATTGTTCGACGAAAAATTTTCGTGAAAAAAAGTCGGCATCAAATGGCGGCGATTCGAGGTGGCGTAAATCAGCACATTGTCCGGCGGCGCTGTGATAGAACCGTCGAGTACTGCTTTCAATTCACGGTAGCCGCCCTCCTGCTCATTGAAGGCCAAATCGTCGCAAAACAGAATGAAGCGTTGCGCTGCATCTTGAAGGCTGTCCAGAATTTTCGGCAAGTCGAACAAATCGCTCTTGTCAACTTCGATCAGGCGCAAGCCGCGCTTGCTGTAACGTCCCAGCATCGCTTTGACCAGCGACGATTTTCCGGTGCCGGGCGCGCCGGTCAACAACACATTGTTTGCCGGATGGCCGGCAACGAATTGCCTCGTATTCTGGTCGATGCGCTCTTTTTGTTCGTCGATGCCGACCAGACGATCGAGCGATACCGTGTGCGGCGTTGCAACCGGATACAACGCGCCATGACCGTGTCGCCCGCCCTGACGTCGCTGCCAACGCGCCGCCAGTGTTTTTTCCCAATGAATCGGCGGCGGATTTTCCGGCAACATCAACTCGG
>JAITBX010000095.1 GCA_031283405.1 Burkholderiales bacterium
ACATCCTGCGGCGTAATCATGCCGAGATCGCCGTGACTGGCTTCCCACGGATGAACGAAAAACGACGGCGTGCCGGTAGAAGCCAGCGTCGCCGCAATCTTGCGGGCGATGTGGCCGGATTTTCCCATGCCGGTAACGATGACCCGCCCTTGACAATCGAGAATGCGAGTGACGGCATCGGCGAAAGCCGGATCAAGCCGCGCCGCCAACGTTTCGATGGCATGCGCCTCAGTGGTTAACACCTGACGAGCGAGCGTCAATACGTGAGAAGGATCGAGAGAAAATGGCGGAAATCGAGTCATGGTTTTATTAGCGTACTTTTGATTCAATCGTACACATGCTTGCGCTGCCAGCCCCCACCCTAACCCTCCCCCAGCGGAGGAGGGAATGTGGCTCCTTCCCCCTCTGGGAGAAGGTTGGGATGGGGGCAGTGGGAGTGAAGAATGAAACCATGAGTCTTGCCTCGAAAGTTCAACGTTTCGCCTAAAACCGCTCTAGCGCTTGCGTGGGCGTGTCCGGTGTTTTTTCGCATCGCAACCAAAATGGCACAACTTAATTGCGCCATCCAACGGCGACAGCGAAAACATCAGACACATTTCAAGTATAACGCCAAGTTGGCATGATTTTCGCCTGTTTGCGGGGCTTTGTGACGGCGGCAAAATTCAAATCTTTGTTTTTCATGAAAAAATTCATCAGCCGCGTAGAGGACGCCGCCTTCGGCGCCCCGCCGCATGCTCTTTCCGCAGGGGCGGTCGTCCCCTTTGAAAAGGGGGCTTTGCACTTATTTTACGATCTGGTTCAGTTCGCCCTTGGCGTAGCGGTCGGCCATTTTATCCATCGTTACTGGCTTGATCTGGCTGGCGCGGCCGGCGCAGCCGAAGGCTTCGTAGCGGGCAAGGCAGATTTTTTTGGCGGCTTCGCGGGCGGGCTTGAGAAAGTCGCGCGGGTCGAATTTGCTTGGATTTTCGGCCAGATAACGGCGGGTGGCGGCGGTCATCGCCAGACGGATGTCGGTGTCGATATTGACTTTGCGCACGCCGTGCTTGATGCCATTGACGATTTCCTCGACCGGCACGCCGTAGGTTTCCTTCATGTCGCCGCCGAACTGGCGGATTTCCGCCAGAAGCTCTTGCGGCACGCTGGAGGAACCGTGCATGACCAGGTGGGTGTTGGGGATGCGGGCGTGGATTTCCTTGATGCGATCGATGGCCAGGATGTCGCCGGTTGGCTTTTTGGTGAATTTGTAGGCACCGTGGCTGGTACCGATGGCGATAGCCAGCGCGTCGCAGTTGGTTTGCTTGACGAAGTCGGCGGCCTGGTTGGGGTCGGTCAGCAGTTGTTCGCGGGTCATGTGGCCCTCGGCGCCGTGGCCGTCTTCCTTGTCGCCCTTCATGGTTTCCAGCGAGCCGAGCACACCCAGTTCGGCTTCGACCGAGACGCCGATGGCGTGCGAGAACTTGACCACTTCGCGCGACACGGTGACGTTGTATTCGTAGGAGGAGGTGGTTTTGCCGTCGGCTTCCAGCGAGCCATCCATCATCACCGAGGTGAAGCCGGAGCGAATGGCGCTCATGCACACCGCCGGACTTTGGCCGTGATCCTGGTGCATGACGATGGGCAGGTGCGGGTAGGCTTCCAGCGCGGCCAGGATCTGGTGGCGCAGGAAGGGCTCGCCGGCATATTTACGGGCGCCGGCCGAAGCCTGCATGATGACCGGAGCGTCAACCTGACTGGCGGCCTCGCAGATAGCCCAGACCTGCTCCATGTTGTTGACGTTGAAGGCGGGCAGACCGTAGCCGTTTTCGGCGGCGTGGTCGAGCAGTTGACGCATTGAAACGAGTGCCATATTTTCTCCTCTTGAAAGATCAAACAAAGGTGTGCGCAAAACCGTTGCGCTTCGGGGTTCAAAACAGTGTTCAGTGATGCTCAATGTCGCCGACGCGGACGATTTTCATCGTGTTAGTGTGGCCGCTTTCGCCGATGGCTTCGCCGACAGTCATCACCATCAAATCGCCGTCTTGCACCATGTCGAGGCGTTTCAATTCCCGCTCGGCCTCGCGCAAAACGATTGAAGGGTTCTGCGAAGCGGAATGGAAGGCGATGGGATGCACGCCGGAAAAGAGCGTGACTTTGGTCAGCGTTTCTTCCACCGGCGTCAGCGCGAAGATCGGCACACCGGCGGAAACGCGCGACATCCACAGCGCCGTCGAGCCGGACTGGGTGAGTGCGACGATGGCTTTGACGTTGAAGTGCGACGCCGCGTACAGCGCCGCCATGGCGATGGATTGGTCGATGCGACTGCATTTGCCGTCCACCAAGCGGCGGTCGTCGATGCTGTCGCCCCCTTCTTGCTCTGCCTGACGGCAGATACGCGCCATCGCTTCTATCGTTTCGACAGGGTAATCGCCCACCGCCGTTTCCGCCGAGAGCATCACCGCGTCGGTGCCATCCAGCACGGCGTTCGCCACATCGGAAACTTCGGCGCGGGTGGGAATGGGGTTGGAAATCATCGACTCCATCATCTGCGTGGCCGTGATGACTAATCGAGCATGCGCGCGCGCCATGCGGATCATGCGCTTCTGCAAGCCCGGCACGGCGGCTTCGCCGACTTCCACCGCCAAATCGCCGCGCGCCACCATGATGGCGTCCGCCGCCGCGATGATCTCGTCGAGCACCGGAATCGCCTCGGCGCGCTCGATTTTCGCCACCAAGAGGCTTTTGCCGCCCGCCTCCAGCATCAGCTCGCGCGCCAGTTCGATGTCGGCAGCGCAACGCGGAAAAGAGATGGCGAGAAAATCCGCCCCGATCCGCGCGGCGATTCTGATGTCGTCCTTGTCCTTGTCGGTCAGCGCCGGCGCCGTCAAGCCGCCGCCTCGGCGGTTGATACCCTTGTTGTTGGACAACGTGCCGCCGCGCACCACCCGGCAATGCACTTCGGAGCCGCGCACCTCGGTGACGTGAAATTCCAGCATTCCGTCGTTCAACAGCAGCACATCGCCGACCGCCACGTCGTCCGGCAATTCCTTGTAATCCAGCCCGACGCGCTCCTGATTGCCCGGCTCGTTCCAGGCCGCGTCGAGAATGAAATGATCGCCCGGCGCGAGCTCAATCTCGCCCTTCTCGAACTTGCGCACGCGAATCTTCGGCCCTTGCAGATCGGCCAGAATGCCGACCGTGCGTCCCACCTTTCGCGCCGCCGTGCGCACCATCTCCGCTCGCTGTATGTGATCCTCGGCAGCGCCGTGCGAGAAATTCATCCGCACCACATCCACGCCGGCGCGGACGATGCGTTCAAGCGCTTCCGGCGTATTGGAAGCGGGGCCGAGAGTGGCAACAATTTTTGTTCTGCGAAGCATGGATTACCTTGAAATAAAAAACCTTCCGCACAATAGGTGCATTGTACATGGGTTTTTCGGGGCAAAAAGAAAGAGGACACGGCCAAGGAAACCGCGCCAAGGGCGCGCGTCATCATAGCCTATGGCACAGCCATAGGTTCAGGTGACGTTATTTCGCGCGGGCTGAAGGCTCGCGTCACGCCGCGCCTTGTCAATCCCGTGCTAAAAAATAACGCGAGCTTTCAGCCCGCGTAGTTTCTTCCTTCTTTACCCAGCCCTGCGGGCTGGGCTATGATGAAACGCGCCTTTGGCGCTGAACGCCTCATCAAGCAATCACATTCAACTGCCGCCCTATACCGTCACTCGTACAAGCATCAAACAAAACTGTCCAGCACCGGCGGTTTCACTTCGCCGCGTTCGACCATTTCTTCAATCTGCGCCACGTCTTTGTCGCCGCGTCCGGAGAGATTGACCAGTATGATCTTGTCGCTCGTCAGCGTCGGCGCCAGTTTGATGGCGTGCGCCAGCGCGTGCGACGATTCGAGCGCCGGAATGATGCCTTCCAGTTTCGACAATGTAAAAAAAGCGTTCAACGCTTCCTGATCGCCGGCATGCGCATACTGCGCGCGCCCGCTGTCTTTCAACGCGCTGTGTTCAGGGCCGACGCCCGGATAATCCAGCCCCGCCGAAACCGAGTACACCATTCCGGCGTTGCCGTCGGCGTCTTGCAGCAAATACGAACGGAAGCCGTGCAGCACGCCCGGCTTGCCGAGCGTCAATGTTGCGGCGTGTTCGCCCGGCGTCAAACCGCGACCGGAAGGCTCGACGCCGATCAGTTTCACTGAAACGTCGTCGAGGAAACCCGCAAACAAACCGATGGCGTTGGAGCCGCCGCCGACGCAAGCCAGCGCGTAATCCGGCAAGCGATTGCACATCTCCAGCATTTGCGCACGCGCTTCCCAACCGACGACCGATTGAAAATGGCGCACCATGCGCGGATAGGGATGCGGCCCCACTGCCGAACCCAGCAGATAAAAAGTATTGTCGGCGTGTTCCACCCAATCGTTGATGGCTTCATCGACCGCCTCTTTCAGCGTTCGTTGTCCGCTCTTCGCCGTGACCACTTCAGCGCCCATCATCTGCATCCGAAAAACGTTGAGCTTTTGCCGCTCGATATCGACTTCGCCCATGTAGATGTGACACTCCATGCCCATCAGCGCCGCCGTCGCCGCCGTCGCCACGCCGTGCTGACCGGCGCCGGTTTCGGCGATGATGCGTTTTTTGCCCATGCGTTTCGCCAGCAGAATCTGGCCGATGGTGTTGTTGATTTTGTGCGCGCCGAGGTGATTCAAGTCTTCCCGCTTCAGATAAATCTGCGCGCCTCTGAAATAGCGGCTCAGATTTTCACAATGAAACACCGGCGTCGGCCGCCCCGAATAATGTTTCAGCAGCGTCATGAATTCGCTGATGAAAACGGGATCGGCGCGATAGCGCTCGAACGTTTCGCTCAATTCATCGAGCGCCGGCTTCAACACGTCAGGTACGAATTGCCCGCCGTACTCCCCAAAAAAACCATCGGAGGCAGGCGGCGTCCGTGATAAAAAGTGATCGATCTTCGGCATAATTATTTCCGTCAGGTTGATAAAAAATCAGCAACATTGGAGTTTACCATCGTACCCGCGAAATTTTCGATTTCTTTCGGGCTTTACTCCCTCCTCCTCTGGGGGAGGGTTGGGGTGGGGGCAACATCGTACACCACAATACACGGGCGACCACAGGTCGCCCCTACACCCTGATGCCTGATACCTGATCCCTGCAAGCTACGGCTTGCTCCGGTGCACCGCCAACGCGCCATACGCCTGACACACCGGCATCAACTGCATCATGTTGACGTTGACGTGCGTGGGCAGCGTCGCCGCCCAGAACACCGCTTCGGCGATGTCCTCCGCCGTCAGCGGTTGCACGCCTTGATAAACCGCCGCCGCTTTTTTTTCGTCGCCGTGAAAACGCACCTGCGAAAACTCAGTGCCGCCGCACATACCCGGCTCGATGTTGGTCACGCGCACCGATGTGCCCAACAAATCGGCGCGAAGGTTGTTGCTTAGTTGATGAACGAACGCTTTGGTCGCGCCATAAACATTGCCACCCGGATACGGCCACTCGCTCGCCACCGAGCCGAGGTTGATCACATGACCGCGACCTCGCGCCACCATGCCGGGAAGCAGCGCGCGCGTGCAGTACACCAGTCCTTTGATGTTGGTGTCGATCATCCGTTCCCAATCGTCCACCGACGCCTTGTCGAATCCTGCCATTCCCAGCGCCAAGCCGGCGTTGTTGACCAGCACGTCGATGTCGCCGAACGCCGTCGGCAACATTGACAACGCTTTCTCCACATCATCGCGCTGCCGCACATCGAGCGTCAACGGCAACAATGCTTCGCCTGCTTCCTTTCGCAGCGCTTCGAGTCTTTCGCTGCGCCTGCCGGCAGCGACGACTTTGTGCCCTTCGCGGACAAACCGTTTGGCAATCGCCCAACCGAATCCCGCGCTCGCGCCCGTTACCAGAACAATTTTTTTCGCAACCATTTTTGCCTCCGCTCACTTTGCTCTTACTTTGCTCTTACTCTGCGCTTACTTGGCGATGGCCGATTTCACGATCGTGAGTCCGATCATTCCCAGCACCGCGCCGGTCAATTTGTCCAGATAATACGCCAGCCCGATGAATTTGCGCCGCACGCGATAGGGCGACGCCGATGATGCAGAGTGCGATGTAAAGCGCGTTGGCGCTGGCGATACCGGCAACGACGCCGGTAGATTTTCTGTCGCCGTTTTTGATGTCGTTTTTGACGACCAGCAAAAAATCAGGTTCCGGGCTGAGGAGCGCAAGAAAATGCGCCAAGGCGACGGTGAAAAAAATGATGCAAGGACTCGAATTCATGGCTATCTCGTTTCTACTCTACTGATTCTTCTCTCACCCAACTGAGCGAAGAAAACGCATAATACGTCACATTGACGACCACGACGTAAACGTAGCCGAGCGCCAGCGAATACGCCGCGAAAGGCAACAAACCTTCCGCGTTGTTCGACATGCCTGCCTCGACGCTTGTCGTCAGCGCGCCGTAAAGAAACCAGCCCATGCCCTGCACGGGAACGAACAAAACCGGCGTCCAAAGGCTGAGATGAATGATTCGCTTCGCCGAACGAAGCCGTCCGACGACGAAAAATAGAAGCACCGCGAACAACGCATACTGAATGCCGCCGAACAGCAATGAAAGCGTCAGAATGCCGGCGGCGACACCGCTCGCGCCAAGCGCGTAAACCGCCAGCGGCGCAAACAAGGGAAGCAGCAACGAAAGACGAAAGAAGGTCGTGGTTTTCAAAACAGATCAGGGGCGCGCCGGAGCTTCGCCCGCATTCTACCTCTTCTGCGCTTTCATTTCATCTCATCAAGCGCTCGAAAGAGCGCGACAACTGTCACTTCATCCTTGACGCCGAAGTCGCTCTCGACGCCGGTCATCAAATCGATGATCTGCGCCTCGGTTTGACGAACGATGGCTGCCGCGTTTTCGGGCGTGATGCCTCCGGCGAGGATGACCGGACAATCCACGGCAGCGCGAAGTTTTTGATAGACGGACAAATCGGCAGCGCCGCCGCGATGCGCGCTATCCGGCGAGCGCGGGTCGTAAAGGATGGCGTAAACACCAGCCTTGCAAAACTCTGCCGCCGTTTTTTCCAGATCGGGCGTGTTCGGAAAAAGCGCCTTGATGATTTTGATTTTGCGTTTTCCCAATTCACTGACGAGATGCGCCGTATTTTCAAGCGTTTCGTCGCCATGCAGTTGAACGTAGTCCGGCTTCGTTTCTTCGACGATACGAAACACATGATCCCGTAGCGCATCGTTCGGCGCGCTGGTGACGACGCACGTTTGCGCCGGTTTGCGAGCGGCGGCAATGAGTTCCTTCGCTTGCGCCAAATTCAGATTCCACGGCACCGGACGCGGATACTCGACGACGAACCCCACAATATCTGTGCCGTGCCGGACGCACATCTGCACATCTTCAACACGCATCAGGCCGCAGATTTTTACAACGGGTCGCATTTTGCAACTCGGATATGTTTCTCTACCCGTAGCGCCCGATACATCGCGCCCATATCACTCGCCTGCCAAAGCGCCGTTCCGACGAGAATCGCGTTCACGCCCGACAACGACGCCAACCTCGCATCGTCGGCAGACAGGATGCCGCTTTCGCTGATGAGCAGCGCGTCGTTATGTGCGCCTGCCGCCAGCGCCGCCGTTCGCTCAGGGCCGCCGTCGTCTTTTTCGAGCGAAACGATGTTGCGATTGTTGATGCCGATGAGGCGAGCGCCCAACTGATTCGCCAGCACCATCTCCTGCGCAGTGTGAACTTCCACCAGCGGTTCCATTCCCAGCGCCAGCGTTTTTTCATAGAGCGCGCACAAATTTTTTTCATCTGTCGTCGCGCAAATCAGCAGAACAGCCGCTGCGCCCAGCGCTGCCGTTTCCAAAAGCTGTTCTTCGCGGGTGATGAAATCTTTTCTGAGCACCGGCGCCTTCACCGCCTGCGCGATTGCATCAAGCAATTCAATGCTGCCGCCGAAGCGCTCGCGCTCGGTCACCACCGACAATACCGGCGCGCCGACGCGAACGAGCATCTTCGCCGTTTCCACCGGATCGCGCCCGCGCAACAAATCGCCCTCCTTGGGCGAAACGCATTTGATGTCGGGAATCACGGCGACGAACCCACGAGCGTTTTCCGCGCCGATGGCAGCGGAGAATCTTCCCACAAGTTCAGTGCTCATGCAGTTTTCCCGAAGCTGTTGGACATTTCTTTCAACTCCTGCAATTTCTTCGCCGCCGCGCCGCTGTCGATCAACGCGCTCGCCAGTTTGATTCCCTGCGGAAAGCCATCGGCTTTGCCGCCGACGATCAACGCGCCGGCAGCGTTCAAAATAATCGCGTCGCGTCTGGCGTCTTTCACCTTGCCGGAAAAAACGCCGTTGATCGTTTCGGCGTTCACTTCGGGCGTACCGGTCTTGATGTCGGCAAGGGTGCAGCGGGTCAGGCCGAAATCCTCCGGCTCGATCTCGAAGGTGGTGATCTCGCCGTTTTTCAAATGATGGATTCGCGTTTTCCCCAAGAGCGAAATTTCATCCAAGCCATCGAGGCCATGAACAAACATCGCGTTGGTGTAGCCCAACTCTTTCGCCACAAAAGCAACGGTGTCGAGCAAGTCCGCCTTATACACGCCGAGCAAGTGACGCGGCGCGAAAGCGGGGTTGATGAGCGGCCCGATAATAGAATAAAAAATCGTTTTGATGCCGAGATCGGCTTCGGCGGGCAACACTTTGAGCATCACCGGATGAAAGAGCGGCGCGTAGAGAAACGCGATGCCGATTTCCTCGATCATCTTTTCAACTTGACGCGGCTGCAAATTGATATTGATGCCGAGCGCTTCCAGCACATCAGCGCTACCGGACAAGCTGGCGATGGAGCGGCTGCCGTGCTTGGCGACGGGAATGCCCGCCGCTGCGGCAACCAGCGCCGTCGCCGTCGAAATGTTGAATGTTGATAAGCCACCGCCTGTGCCGCAAGTGTCCATCATCTCGCTCGTCACTTTCGGCTTCAACGGAACGCAGTTATCACGCATCGCTTTCGCAATATACGCAATCTCCTTCAGCGACGCGCCTTTCATCAGCAACGCCACCTGAAAGCCGGCGATCTGAACATCACTGATCGCGCCTTTGTTAATCGCGGCGATCAATTCGGAAACTTCGGTTTC
>JAITBX010000123.1 GCA_031283405.1 Burkholderiales bacterium
CGTTCGCACCCGTTGCGAGCCGTCGCCTTGACCATTCTCGGTTCGCTGGCGCTGGCAGTTTCCGCCAAGATGCAAATCCCTCTCGGTCCCGTGCCGTTCACGATGCAGACTTGCGTCGTTCTGGTCTTGGGCGCGTTGCTCGGCAGCCGGCTGGCCGGCGCTTCGGTGGTGCTTTATCTGGCGGAAGGGCTGGCGGGACTGCCGGTCTTTGCCGCCGGCGGCGGCCTTGCTTATCTGGCCAGCCCGACTTTCGGTTACCTCGTCGGTTTTCTGCCCGCCGCCGTGCTCATCGGTCGCTTGACCGAGCGCGGCTTTGGCCGGAGGCCGTTGAGCTGTTTGCTGTTGATGAGCGCCGGCAATGCTCTGCTCTACGCCTTCGGCCTGTTGTGGCTGGCGCTGGCCGTGAGCATGGAACAAGCTTGGCGAATCGGATTGACGCCGTTCCTCGCGCCGGAAATTTTCAAAACCGTGTTGGCGGCCTTGAGCGTTGCCGTGGCTTGGAAAGCGCTGACGCCTTCGCGCCGCTCTTGATGATTTATGGCAGAGATGAAAAAACTTTCCGGCGGTTCGCTGCGAGCCGCCGGTTACGATGAAAAAGAACGCCGCCTCACGGTCGAACTGACCTCCGGCACGTTTGTTTTTGAACACATCTCGCCAGACGTGTGGCGATGCTTCATCGGCGCATCATCGCCCTGGAGTTTCTTCCGCGACAACATTGAAGAAGAGTATTCGGGAAAACGGATACGCTGAGGTCGTAGGGGCGACCTGCGGTCGCCCCTACATCTGATCCCTGATTCCTGATACTCAGCGCGCCGAATCCAGTTTGCTCTGGTTGATTTCCACTTTGGTGTTGTCGCGCAGATTCTGGAGATAAGCGTTCATCGCTTCACGTCCCTTCATGTCGCGGAGTCTTTGCGCCGTTGCTTCTTTCTGCGCGGCCTCAGGCGCTGTCGCCAGCAGGATTTTTTCGACGCGGTAAATCGTGTAGCGCGATTGCCCAACCGCAGCGCCCAGATACGCCGGCAACTTGCCGGCTTCCAGCCGGAACGCTTCAGCCTGCACATCTGCGGTAAAGCCCAGTTGCTGCTGCTGACGTCCAATGGTCACCGGCTTGCCGAAAGTCAAACCCGCCACGCTTTTGCCCTGCCGCAGTTGCGCCAGTTTTTCTTCGCCGGCGGCGCGCGTCAGTTCAAACGCTTTGCGCGCCTCCATCAGCTTTTTGATGGCGGGCTTCACATCTTCGAGCGGTCGCACCGTGGTCGCCTTGTGATCGATCACGCGCGCCGAGATGATGGCGTCGGAGCCGATTTCGATCGCGTCGGTATTTTGACGATCGCGCAACGAGTCGGGAGAAAACACCGCTTCGGCCAGTTGTTGATTGCCGTTGGCCAGTTGCGCCACTTGCGCCCGCGTCAGAAATTCGGCTTTGCTGATCGGAGCTTCCAGTTTTTTCGATATTTCATCGAACGAGTCGGTGTTTTCGTGCACCATGCTCGCGAATCGGCCTGCTTTTTCGGCGTAAGCCTTGCCCACTTCATTTTGCTTGAAATCGCTTGCGACTTTGGCTTTGACTTCATCGAACGCCGGTTGCCGCCCCGGATGAATCGTCACTTTGATGATGTGATAACCGAACTCGGTTTCGACCGGCCCGACGATACCATTTTCTTTCGCATCGAATATGGCTTTCTCGAACGGCTTGACGAAGCTGCCGACGGCAACGACGCCCAATTCGCCGCCCTGCGCCGCCGAGCCGGGGTCTTGCGAAAATTCTTTTGCCAACGCCGCGAATTTGTCCGGCGTCGCTTTGGCTTTGTTGAAAACGTCCTCGGCTTTCTTGCGCGCTTCTTCTTTTTGCGCGCCGGTCGCGTCTTTGGCGACGGCGATCAAAATATGCGCTGCGTTGCGTTTCTCCGGTTGCTCGTAGCGCTTCTTGTTGCTCTCGTAAAAGTCGTGAATCTGCGCGTCGGTCGCAGCGACTTTTTCGAGCAGCGCCGCTTTGTTGATTTTGACGTACTCGATGGAAACCGTTTCCGGACTTTGGAACGACTGCGGATTTTTCGTGTAATAATCTTCAATCTCCTCGTCGCTGATCTTGACCTGCTTCACGAAATCCGCCGTCTCCAAACTCGCCATCGCTACTTCGCGCTTTTCGCCGGCAAGCAGGTAATAACGCTCCGCCGTCGAAACCGCGCTCAATTCGCCGGCTTGAACGGCCTCGGTCAGCGGCGCCGTCAAAAACTCAGAGCGCACCAAATGCTCAAACTGCGCCGGCGTCATCGGCTTGGCTTGTTGAAGCAACAACTGCTTGTAGAGATCGGGAGAGAACTTGCCGTCCTGCTGAAACGCCGGGATTTTGTTGATCTCGTCGAACACTTTTTGATCGCTGACGCGAAAGTAATCATCGTTTGCTTTTTTGAGCAAAAGATTTTCGGTAATCATCTGGTTCAGCACTTCATAGCGCGCTTCCGGCGTATTGAACATCGCCGGATCGTAGCGCTCGCCCATTTGCTGCCGCGCCATGTTTTGCCGATCGGTCATCCGGTTGCTGAAATCCTGAGGCGAAATCCGGAGGTCGCCGATTTTGGCGATATCGCCGCCGGCGCCGGCGTCGCGGAAGTAAGAGTCCACTCCCCAAGCCGCGAAAGGAATGATGATGATCGCCATCACCACCTGAGCAAAACGTTTGTTGCGTCCTACGAAATTAAACATGATCGGGCTGTCCCTTTTTATTTGCTGCCATGATCTTTGCCGCCCTGGCGCTTGCGCCGGCATGCCGAAAGCAGAAGTTTACCAGATAGCCTACCGCCGTTGGCCTCTCGCCGCCGGTTTCGGCTCGCCGTCGGCGGTTTTTTCATACCAAAGAAAAAGACGAACCGTAGTTCGTCTTTTCTTTTTTGGCGGAGCGGACGGGGCTCGAACCCGCGACCCCCGGCGTGACAGGCCGGTATTCTAACCAACTGAACTACCGCTCCAAAAACCTTCGTTCTCCGTTCGCGCTGCCCGATGTGCATGAGCCGAAGCCCGAAGCGTCTGGTGGGTGCTGAGAGGCTCGAACTCCCGACATTCGCCTTGTAAGGGCGACGCTCTACCAACTGAGCTAAGCACCCTCGCGTTATGGCCTCGGAATATGAGCAATGCCCAAGCCGCGAGCGGAAAGTTTGTTATTTTATAGCGTCTTTCAAAACTTTACCAGCCCTGAAACGCGGCACTTTTGCAGCTTCGATTTCGATGGCCTCTTTGGTGCGCGGATTGAAGCCCGAACGCGCTTTGCGTTCGCTGACATAAAATGCGCCAAAGCCCACTAGGGTCACGGTGTCCCCTTTTTGCAGCGCTTTGGTGACTGCTTCCACTGTTGCGTCCAGCGCGCGCTCCGCCGCCGCTTTCGACAAATCCGCCTGCTTCGCAATGGCTTCAACCAGCTCAGATTTCTTCATGTTCAATCCTTTCTTCTATCACTCTCAAGAAACAGGATAAGCGCGCACGCGCCATCCACCTCAAAGCAAACCCGACCTTCGCCGGCCAGCGCCTATTATCGCTCAGCTTCCCGATTCAAACAGGCTCGACCGCAAATTTTTCTTCAATGTTTGAGCTGTATCGATTTTTCTGCCGGCGTTTCCTGTGTTTTCGGCAATTCGGGAACCTCCGGCTTTTTCTCGCTTGCTTTGTCGTCTGGCGGCAACGGCATCGGCGCCCGCTCCAGCGCAGTATCCAACACTTGCTCGATCCAGCGCACCGGACGAATTTCGATACGCGCCTTGATTTCTTCCGGCACCTCGACCAAGTCTTTCATGTTCTCCTCGGGAATCAACACGGTTTTGATGCCGCCGCGTCCCGCCGCCAGCAATTTTTCCTTCAACCCGCCAATCGGCAACACTTCGCCGCGCAACGTGATTTCGCCGGTCATCGCAATATCACAGCGCACCGGAATGCCGGTGAGGATCGACACCAGCGCCGTACAAATCGCCACGCCCGCCGAAGGGCCGTCTTTCGGCGTCGCGCCTTCCGGCAAGTGAATGTGCAGATCACTCTTTTGGTAAAAATCAGGGTCGATGCCGAGATCGCGGCTGCGATGGCGCACGACCGACAATGCCGCCTGAATCGACTCCTGCATCACTTCGCCGAGCTTGCCCGTCGTCGTGGTCTTGCCTTTGCCGGGCAAAGTCACTGCTTCGATCGTCAGCAAATCGCCGCCGACTTCGGTCCAAGCCAATCCCGTCACTTGCCCGATCTGATTTTTCTTCTCGGCCATTCCGTAGGTGTAACGGCGCACACCCAAAAATTGATCCAGCGCTTCGGGGACGACGGCCAGCGTTTTCTTGTCGCCCTTCTCCCCCAGTTGCAAAGTTTTGACCACCTTCCGGCAAATTTTGCTGATCTCGCGTTCCAGTCCGCGCACGCCCGCCTCACTCGTGTAATAACGAACGATGTCGCGCAAAGCGTTGTCGGTCACGGTCAATTCTTCCGGCTTGACGCCGTTTGCTTCCATCTGCTTCTTCAACAGATACTGTTTGGCGATAGCGATTTTTTCATCTTCGGTATAACCGGCCAATCGGATCACTTCCATGCGATCAAGCAACGGCGACGGGATGTTCAGCGTGTTGGCCGTCGCCACGAACATCACGTCCGACAAATCGTATTCGACTTCGACGTAATGGTCGGTGAACGTGCTGTTCTGTTCGGGGTCGAGCACTTCAAGCAGCGCCGACGACGGATCGCCGCGAAAGTCCATGCCCATCTTGTCCACTTCGTCGAGCAGAAAGAGCGGATTACGAACGCCGACTTTGGTCATGTTTTGCAGAATCTTGCCCGGCATTGAACCGATGTACGTGCGGCGATGGCCGCGAATCTCGGCTTCATCGCGCACGCCGCCCAAACTCATCCGGACAAATTTCCGTCCCGTTGCCCGCGCAATCGATTGTCCGAGCGAAGTTTTGCCGACACCCGGCGGCCCGACCAAGCACAGAATCGGCCCGCGCAAACGATCAACACGTTGCTGTACCGCCAGATATTCGACGATCCGCTCTTTGACTTTCTCCAGCCCGTAATGATCCGCGTCGAGCGTCGCGATCGCTTTTGAAAGCTCTTTGTTGATCTTGGTTTTTTTCTTCCACGGCAGATTGACCAGCGTGTCGATGTAGTTGCGCACGACTGTGGCTTCCGCCGACATCGGCGACATCAAGCGCAATTTCTTCAACTCGCCTTGCGCTTTCTGCTCGCCCTCCTTGGTCATGTGCGCGCTTTTGATCTTCTTGCCGATTTCGTCGAGATCGACCGACTCATCGCCTTCGCCCAATTCTTTCTGAATCGCTTTGACCTGTTCGTTCAGATAGTATTCGCGCTGACTTTTTTCCATCTGCCGCTTGACGCGGCCGCGAATCCGTTTTTCCACTTGCAGAATATCGACTTCGCCTTCCAGCAAACCCAGCAAGTGTTCGAGGCGCGGCACGATCTCGCTCACTTCGAGCACTTTCTGTTTTTGTTCAAGCTTCAACGGCAAATGCGCCGCGGTGGCATCGGCCAAACGGTTGCCGTCTTCAATGCCGCTCAACGAAGTCAGCAGCTCCGGCGGAATTTTTTTGCTGAGTTTCACATACTGATCAAACTGCGCCAGAATCGCCCGACGCATCGCTTCGATTTCGCTGGGTTCGGCTTCTTTCCAGTGCACGAACCCGAAAGCGGCGGAGAGATAATCGTCGTCATCGCGCACATCGGACAAATGCACCCGTTCGCGCCCTTCGACCAGCACCTTGACCGTCCCGTCGGGCAGCTTGAGCATTTGCAGCACCGCCGCCATCGCGCCCACGTCGTAGATGTCGCCAACGGCGGGATCATCTTTGGCGGCGTCTTTCTGCGCCACCAGCAAAATCGGCTGGTTGTGCTTCATCGCCACATCCAGCGCCTTGATCGACTTGGGACGACCGACGAACAACGGCACCACCATATGCGGAAAAACCACGACATCGCGCAACGGCAGCAGCGGCAACCGCGCTGGCATTTTTTTATCATCGCTTTGAACGGCAGGAATTTCGGTGGGCATCAAAGTCTCACTTCAAACGGGAAAGAACAGAAGAACACATGGGGGCGCATTTCGTTTTATCAACCCGCCCCCATACTTTATCAGGTCTGGCGGGAGGATCGCGCGAATCTCGGCGAATTATGCGGTACGGTTATTGCGGTCACGGGCGGCGTCAGCATAAATCCGCAACGGCTTGTTGACGCCGTTGACCGTCGCTTCGTCAATCACCACTTTGACGAGGCCGGTCAAGCCCGGCAATTCGTACATCGTATCGAGCAGGGTTTGCTCCAGAATCGAGCGCAAGCCGCGCGCGCCCGTTTTTCGTTCCAGCGCCCGCCGCGCCATCGCGTACAACGCCGGCTCGCGTATTTCCAGTTCGACGCCTTCCAGCCGGAAAAGTTTTTGATACTGCTTGACCAGCGCGTTTTTCGGTTCGATCAAAATTTGAACAAGCCCGTCCTCATCCAATTCATCGAGCACCGCCACCACCGGCAAGCGACCGACAAATTCGGGAATCAACCCGTAGCGAATCAAATCTTCCGGCTCGACATCGTGCAACAACTGTTTGCCCGCCTCGCTTCTCGCCGTGGCGATCTCGGCGCCGAAGCCGATGCCGACTTTGACCGTGCGCTGCTGCACAATTTTTTCGAGACCGTCGAAAGCGCCGCCGCAAATGAACAGAATGTTGCTGGTGTCCACCGAAATCAATTCCTGATTCGGATGCTTGCGCCCACCTTGCGGCGGCACCGCCGCGATGGTGCCTTCCACCAGCTTCAACAACGCCTGCTGCACGCCTTCGCCCGACACGTCGCGGGTGATCGACGGGCTTTCGCTCTTGCGCGAAATTTTGTCGATCTCGTCGATGTAGATGATGCCGCGCTGCGCTTTCTCGATATCGTAATCGCACTTTTGCAGCAACTTGTGAATGACGTTCTCGACATCCTCGCCGACGTAGCCCGCTTCGGTCAGCGTCGTCGCGTCGGCGATTGCAAACGGCACGTCGAGCACACGCGCCAGCGTTTGTGCCAACAAGGTTTTGCCGGAGCCGGTCGGCCCGATCAACAGAATGTTCGATTTTGACAGCTCGACGCCATCGTCGTCCGCCGTCGATTGCAGCCGCTTGTAGTGATTGTGAACCGCGACCGCCAAATGTTTTTTCGCCGACTCTTGCCCGATCACATAATTGTCGAGCGCTTCGCGGATCTTCTGCGGCGTCAACGGCTGATTTTTTTCCGCTTCGCTTTGCTGCTCGGCCGCCTCGCCTTCGATCAGCATTTTGCTACACATCTGAACACAGTCGTCGCAGATAAAAATTTTCTTGCCCGCATGCTCTCCCGAAATCAAGCGATGCTCTTCCTCGCTCGCCCCGCAGAACGAGCAATGCAAAACCGGCGCGCTGTCTTTTTTCTGAGTCATAGGTTCTACTGTACCCGCCTCAGCCGCGCTTATGCAAGACTTTGTCGATCAAGCCGTACTCGCACGCCTGTTGCGCATCCAAAAAATTGTCGCGGTCGGTGTCGCGGGCGATGTCGTCGAGCGGCTTGCCGGTATGCTCGGCCAGCAATTTGTTCAAGCGCTCGCGCTGGCTCAGAATGTGTTTCGCGTGAATTTCAATATCGGACGCCTGCCCGCGAAAACCGCCCAACGGCTGATGAATCATCACCGTCGAATTGGGCAACGCAAAACGTTTGCCCTTCGCGCCCGCCGCCAACAAAAACGCCCCCATCGACGCCGCCATGCCGGTACACAAGGTCGAAACATCCGGCTTGATGAACTGCATCGTGTCGTAAATCGCCAATCCCGCCGACACCGAACCGCCCGGCGAATTGATATAAAAATGAATGTCCTTGTCGGGGTTTTCCGATTCGAGAAACAGCATTTGCGCCACGATCAGATTGGCCGTGTTTTCTTCGACCGGCCCGACCAGAAAAATCAGCCGGTCTTTCAAGAGCCGCGAATAGATATCGTAAGCGCGCTCGCCGCGCCCGCTCTGCTCGATCACCATCGGCACCAAGCCCAGATTTTGCACGCTGTCCATCTTGCTCACCTCTGTGGTTTCTGTTCGTGTTTCAGACGCCGCCTGTTGTTGTCTATGATGCCGTCGGCGGCGTCAACGACAACGCCGGCGCCATCACTTCTTCCATCGTCATCGGCTTGTCGGTAACCCGCGCCGAACCCTGCATCCATTCGATCAGATTTTGTTCAGTGGCCATCGCTTCGTAATTCGCCAGCCGCTCCGGTTTCTCGAAATGCCAACGCACCACCGCTTCCGGCTCTTCATACGTTTGCGCCACTTCCGCCACCAGCGCCCTCACCTGACCGGCTTTCGGCTGCAACTGATTTTTGTTCACGACTTCCGACACCGCCAGCGTCAGCTTGACGCGCTCTTCGGCCTGCTTGCGGAACATCTCCGGCGACAGATTGATATCCTCCGGCTTCATACCCTGTTTTTGCAAATTGCCCGCCACCTGCTGCGCCATGCTCATCATTTCCATTTCGACCAGCGACTTGGGCAACACCATCTCGGCCTGTTGATGTAGCGCCGCCATCACCTGATCTCTCATCAATTTTTCGATCCGGTTCTTGGCCTGCATTTGCAAATTGCTTTTCACTTCCTGGCGCAACGCTTCGATGCTGCCGTCAGCGATCCCCATCAAACGCGCAAACGCTTCATCGAGCGGCAGCACTTGCGGCGCGGCCACTTCTTTGACCGTCAACTCGAACTCCGCTGTTTTTCCGGCGATCTCCTTGCCGTGATAATCGGCCGGAAACGTCAACGGAAAGCGTTTGGTTTCACCGGCGCTCACGCCAGGCAACGCCGCTTCAAACTCCGGCAACATTTGATCGCCGCCGACGATAATCTCAACATCGCGCCCTTGCCCGCCGGCAAACAGTTCGCCATTCAAACGGCCGGTGAAATCGCACATCACGCGATCTTCCTTCTGCGCCGCCCGCGTGACTTTCGCAAACGTCGCGCGCTGCTTACGCAACACTTCCAGCGTGCGATCGACATCGGCATCGGTGACTTCAACCTGCGGCCGCGTCAATTCGATCTTCGTCAAATCGCCGAGCGTCACGTCGGGATACACCTCGAACATCGCTTCAAATTCGAGTTGATTCTCCTGACTTTCATTCGCCGGCTTCGGCGAAAGCCGCGGATAACCGGCGATGCGCAGACTGTGTTCGCGCACCGCTGTGCTGAATTGTTCCTGCACCTGCTCGCCGATCACATCGTTTTTGACCTGCGCGCCGTACTGCTGCTCCACCATCTTCATCGGCACTTTGCCTTGCCGGAAACCGGCGATCTTGACGGTCTTCGACAGCCGCGTCAGCCGCTTGTGCACTTCTTTTTCGATCACATCCAGCGGTACCGAAAGCGCCACGCGGCGCTCGATCTGGCTTATCGTTTCAATCGTGGATTGCATGTATTTGTCCTTATGCGGTGTCCTGTTATCCTTGCGCCGACCTGACGTTGCTCTGGTGCCCGCTGTGGCGTCCGTCATGGTGCGAAAGGGGGGAATCGAACCAGCACAACCCCGTCTAGCACCGTCATTTTAAAAAAATACTGACCAAAAGCTGACTACACGTTGCTTCGGCGAAGGGCGAATTTTACCATATCGGCACCGGCATTTCGGCGGCTCATTTTTCGATCACCGGCATTCGCTCTGCCAGTTCGATCGCCGCCGCGCCTCTGGCGCGCAGAAGCGCGGCGATGTCCGCCCAGACGCCCGGCGGGATCGGGCGCTCGCCTGCGATCCACGCCCGAACTCGGCGTGATCCGGACAGCCCAAGCTCGCTGGCCATATTTGTTTGCCATGTGTCGCCGTAGAGCGCTTGGCCGGCGGCTTCGAGGGTTTCGATTGTTGGCGGTAAAACAGCGAATTTTTTCATAGTGGAATTGTAACCCACTCACGCAGCCGACGGTCTGAGTTGTAAACGTCGGTCATGTGCTGGCGCCGGTGGCCGAGAAGCTTGCGCGTTTGCAGCCCCTGCTCGGCGTAGAGCCGCTCGGCAAGGCTGCGCTGCTCGTGGAAGGTCGGCGGTGTGCCATCATCAACCCACTTACCAAGCACGGCGTCCCGCAGCCGCGCGAAACGCACGGAAATCAGCGATGCGTTGACGTGTTGCCCGCGCATTTTATGCTCGACATGCAAAAGGTACGGGCTGATGATGCCGCAGCGGCATAAACGCACCACATCGTCGAGAGACAACCCTATCGCATCGCAGCGCAGCGCCAGCGGGATCGCCACGCGCGCGCCGGTCTTGGCCTGCTCGACGCGCAGGCAGCCATCGACAATATGCTCGTAGCGCATCATCACGATGTCGCCGCGCCGCTGGCCGGTGACCACCTCCAGCAACATCGCGCGGTAGAGGTACGGGTAGCGACACACCGACGCCACCTCGATCATCCGCCGCCACTGGTCGAGCGTCAGGCGGTTGCGCTGGATCGGCGCGCGCGGAAGGCGGATGGCGCGCGCCGGATTACAGTCGGCGGGGATCACGCCCTCTTCGATGGCCTCGTAGTGCAGGCGGCGCAGCATCAGGCAAGCGCGCTGCGCCGAGCTTTGGAAGCCCTGCGCCTGAATGGCGCGGACGACGCGCATCACGTCCGGCGGTGTCACGGCATCCATGCGCATCGTGCCAATGACCGCCGTGATATGAGCGCAGAGTGCGCGGGTGTTGTAAAGCACGGTCGGGCGGAGTTTTTTTGCCGCAACATCGCGCTCGATAGCGGCGACGTGGCGCTGCGCCCACGCGGCGACAGTGGGGGCGCGGGAAAAAATGTTAAACACGGTTAGCCCCCTCTCCCCTTCCCCTCTCCAACGAGGGGAGAGGGGTTCGTTTTTATAATGTGTTCGCTGCACACATTTTCCCCTTCCCCTCTCCCACTAGGGGAGAGGGGTTCTTGGCTTTGTTGGCCGCCAGTTGATGCGCGACAGACAGCGCTTGCGGAATAAGCCAAAACTTGTTGTATCGTATCGCCCAGCGCCAAATTTCACGCGCCCGCTTTTCCGTAGAAACGATTTCTCCGGCAAGTGCAAATTTTTTCGTTTTCATGATGCCATCTCTTGCTGCGCGAAAATCGCCCGCGCCTCGGCGGCGGTGATGAGGCGTGCTGTGCCGCCAGCTTCGACGACTGCCCACTCGTTGATCGTGCCGCGCGGGTTGCGGGTATCTTTTTGCCCGTAGCGCAGCAGGTCGCCGGGGCGCGCGGTGATCTCAAGCTCGCCGCCCTCGTCGGCGCTGCCGACGTAGCCGCCAAACTCAAGATCAGGGGTGGCTCCCACCGCCCACGCGGTGATGCGCGCGATCCACGGCTTTCCGTATCGCCTGAAGTTGTAGGCGTTCCACTGGAGCGAGACGCGCACCGGCTCGCCGGTCGCTTCGCGGCTTGCCGCGCCGGCAATCAGATGCCACGCGGCAAAATCGCGCTCGCTGATAACGATGATTTTGACGAACTCTTTTTCCGGCACGATCTTGGCCAGAAAGGCGGTGCGCTCATCAACGTCGGCGTCGCCGTCGCACAGGCGCGTGAAAACCGCGTCGGTGAACATATCGAATTGGTTGTCGGCGAGCGCCGTGCAGATTTTCGGCGACGGCAGCGCGTCGAACATGGCGAGGATGCGTTTGTAGGTGGCCATGATTACGCTCCCCTGCGGATCGCGTTGGCGGACAGTACGGCAATGTCCGCCCAGTCGATGATCCACTCTGTAATCTCGCGCGGCCATCCTATGATCTCCACTACGCCTTCGAGGCTGAAAATTTTGTACCACGCCCCATTTCCCGCTTTCGTCGAAAGCGAAGCGGCAAGGGCTTCGAGCACGTCGATGTCGTACAAGAAGTCTGGCACGTTGTCGATTCTGAAGGTTTGGCGGGCGGCGAGATCGGCTTCGTCGGTGTGCCCTTTGTCGATGAAAATTCCGCCGAGCAGGTTCTTGCGGATAAAAACGGTTTTGATGCTATTCATAATGCCCTCCTTGGCATGTTGGCTGGCCCCTATGGCCTTGCCCATGAGCCTAATATTAGGCGCATTCAGAATAGAAAGCAAGCCCCAAAAGGGAGATTTCTTGATGACGATCAAGGGTGTTGTATTTTCGGCGGGCGGCAGGATGCCACCCCTATGGCGGGCACTACCGCCGTGCCCCTACCCCGACAAACCCCCGGCGCTGCGCGCTACCCCCTTTCGAAAGTGGGCTTGCATATCAGAACAACCCGCCGGATTTGGACGCATCAAAATTCGTGATTACAAGCTCGCTGCTCTCCTGCGGCGTACCGTAGTTATTGGCGATGGCGTAGCGGATTTTCAATTCGTGGAAATGCTGTCCCTCAAACGCGCGGCGGATGTCGGGATGGTCGTTGATAGACACCATCACCCTGCCCTTCGCCGAGCGCATGGCGTCGGCCAAGCGCTCGTACTGTTCGAAGTCGAACGGGACGCCGTAGCCCTCGACTTGCCAGTACGGCGGGTCGGCGTAGAAAAAAGTGTGGGCGCGATCGTAGCGCGAGAGGCATTCTTGCCACGGCAAATTCTCGATCACGGTGCCGGTAAGGCGCAGATGTGCCGCAGAGAGAGATTCCTCGATCCGGCAGAGGTTGATCGGCGTCGCGGTGGTGGCGGTGCCGAAGCTCTGGCCGGCGACTTTGCCGCCGAAGGCGTGGTGCTGAAGATAAAAAAATCGGGCGGCGCGCTGAATGTCGGTGAGGGCTTCGGTGGGCGTGATCTGCTGCCAGCGGAAAATTTCGCGCGACGACAGCGCCCATTTGAACTGCCGCACGAATTCTTCAAGGTGGTGCTGAACAACGCGGTAGAGGTTTATCAACTCTCCGTTCACGTCGTTGAGGATTTCGACTTTCGCGGGAACCGGACGCAGGAAGTAGAGCGCGGCGCCACCGCAGAAAAGCTCGACGTAGCACTCGTGCGTCGGAAATAGGGGAATGAGACGGTCGGCAAGGCGGCGCTTGCCGCCAAGCCACGGGATAATCGGGGCGGACAGTGGTGTTGCTGGAAACATGCAAA
>JAITBX010000225.1 GCA_031283405.1 Burkholderiales bacterium
ACATCTTCGCGCACCTCGCTGCAATTCAGCAAGGTCAAGGCAACGAAATTCAGTTGACCGATGGCATCGCCCGCTGGATGCAGCACACGCCTGTACACGCTTATCGTTTCGATGGCCGCCGCTACGATTGCGGCAATAAACTCGGTTATCTGGAAGCGACTGTCGATTACGGCCTGCGCCACTCCGAAGTCGGCGATGATTTCGCGCGTTATCTGCAAACGTTGAAAACCTGAGCATTTTTAAATTGACTTCTCCTCCCCCTGCAAGAAGATCGACCATGACTTTGAATGAACTCCGCTATATCGTTGCCGTCGCGCACGAAAAAAGTTTTGGCCGCGCTGCCGCCAAATGTTTCGTCAGCCAACCGGCACTGTCGGTAGCCGTGCAAAAACTCGAAGAAGAATTGGGTGTTGTTTTGTTTGAGCGCAGCAAAAATGAAGTGGTGTTGACGCCGGTCGGCGAGCGAGTCATTGAGCAAGCGCAAAAAGTGCTCGAAGAATCGATACGCATCAAGGAAATTGCCGACACCGGCAAAAATCAGTTACACGGCCCGTTGAAACTGGGCGTGATCTTCACCGTCGCTCCTTATCTCCTGCCCGACCTGATTCCGGCGCTGATCAATGTCGCTCCCGACATGCCGCTTGACCTCGAAGAAAACCTCACCGAAAATCTCGAAGAAGCGTTGCGCGGCGGTCGCATCGATGCTGCCATTATCGCCTTGCCGTTCTCGCCGCCCGGCGTCACTTGCGAATTTCTCTATGAAGAGCCGTTTCAAGTCGTCGTCCCGCGTGATCACGAATGGGTCAAGCGCAAAAACATTGCCGCCAGCGAAATCGCCGCCGAGAAGCCGATTCTGCTCAATGTCGGCCATTGCTTCCGCGACCAAGTGCTCGAAGCCTGTCCCGAACTCAACGCCAATGATCGCGCGCCGCGTACCAATTCGCTGGAGACCGTTCGCAACATGGTCGCGTCCGGTCTCGGCATTTCGGTTTTACCGCGCGACGCGCTGACACTCAAATACCACAGCAATCTGGTCGTGCCGGTGCCGTTTGCCGAACCCGTCCCCTTCCGCCGCATCGCGCTGGCCTATCGAAAAAGTTTTCCGCGCGACAAAGCCATCGCTGTGATTCGTGACGCCGCCAGAGCGTGCAGGCAAGGGATGCACTAAACCGAAACGCTAAAGCGATTGTACGTTTGCGATCGTTTTGTCACGATTTTGCGCGCGTTTTGACATCTGTCATAGTGTTTAAAAATGTCAAAACGCCTGCAAAATTTGGGAGATTTTACACAAAAAAACGCCGCTTATTTGCGGCGGTTTTGGATAGACTGGGAGGAAGTTTTAAACACCGGGTCTGGGCCGCGAGTGCCAGCCGTGACTTGCGGATTATCGGGGAGAATCCACGCCCTACCGACACGCACAGCGCCGAGCACGCGCCCCTCTTTGATTAGAGCTTGTAGTCGGCGCCGGCTGATGCCGAGCCGTTCAGCAGCATCAGCGGTAGAGATCACGGCTTCTCCCGTTCATGGTTTGGGGAAACGTGCGCTGCGTTTACGTTTTCCCGCCAGATTTCCGTCGCCTCGTTAGCAAGGCGACGGATCATTATCGGCGTGTTGTGAGCGCCATTTTTGGCGAGGATCGCCACCTCAACGGCGGTGAGGTTATCGAGCATCACGCGGCCATCGCCGAAGGGGTCAGCGGCGTCGAGGGCATCGCGGTGGTGTTTGCTTTGCGCTTGCACGGCCATGAGAAACACGAGGTACGGCTCGTGGTTATCGAGCACGGAGCGGGCGAGTTCGCGCAGCGCGGCAACGCGAGTGGCGTCGTTGGAGTAGCCTTCGGCGTCGATCTCGGCGCACAGCGTCGGCGCGTATTTTTTCAGCGTGGCGAAGGTTGAGGCGCTTTGCGTTTCGACGGCGCGAGCTTCGGACGCTTTGGTGTACCAGCCCGCCACTTCGGATTGCGATTCGCCGCGTGTGTACAAGTTGCGCAGCGACGTGGCGTGGTCTTTGATCTGCGACTTGATGGTGTCGCGCAGCTCGTCGATTGAGCTATCAGCGGGCAAGGAGACCGGCGGCGCGACGGATTCGCCTTTGCTCAAAGCGTCGAGATAGATTGAGTTCCAGTCGGCGTCGGCGCGGCGCAGGATGCGATTGCTTTTGGAGTCGAAGACGCCGCCGTCGGCGAGGGCGATGAATCTGTGAGAGGTCATTTTATTTTCCTTTGTTGCGCAATTCTTTTACGCGGCGTCCGTTTACCCTCTCCCCCGCCCCTCTCCCGCTTGCGGGAGAGGGGAGAAGAACGGAGCGCGATGAAGCGATAGGGTCATTCTGCGTTCCCCCACCACTCGAACATTACAAGCCCGTTGCCTGCCGGAGTTTCGGTTGTTATAGAGCTAGTTCCACCTCTCCCGGCGTTGCCGTCCGCGCCGAGTCCTTGCAGAGCAGAAATGCCGACGCCGGCTGACGCCAATATCGGGAAGCCGCTCGCCGGCGTTATAGAAGTGTGATGGTTGCCGTTCGTTCCGTTTGCAAAAAATCCGCCCATGCGCAGCAAGCTGAATAGTTGTAAGCCAGCTCCTCTCATTGCGGCATTATTGGATGCTGTTGAGGAAATATAATGCCAGTTATTATTTCCCGCCCACACGCCTCCTAAACCATTTGCAGCATAAGGAGTTCCGTTGCTATAGTAAGTTGTTCCAAAGCCGCCGCCGGGCACGGTGAATCCTGCAACCGTTGTCGCGCCGCCCGCTGTGCCGGCTTGCGATTGCGTGCCTGATAAATTAATGTTGAAAGGCGATGATCCGCCGGCGCCGATGTTAAACGAGATAAGCGCTCCGGTGTTGATGATCGGCAAGCGCACGATAGCCGCTGCGCCGCCGCCGTAACTTGACATATTACCACCACCACCACCACCACCACCACCACCACCGCAAGAACTGAGCCAACCCGCTGTTGTGCCGTCGGGGAATTTGAAGCTGCCGGCGCCGGGGGTGTTGATGATTTTGCACTGGTAACCGCCGGCGACGTTTTTAAGTCCTGCCAGCAACGCTTGATGTTGGTTGAGCGCAACGGTCGCTGATTGCAGCGAGCTGATGAGCGCGTCGAGGTTGTCGAGACGAGCGGCGCGGGCGTCGG
>JAITBX010000100.1 GCA_031283405.1 Burkholderiales bacterium
AAATTGCGGGCTACCGTCTTCGGAGAGCGATTTATACAAGCTCGCACGGGTTAACCCTGCTTGGCGGGCAACCTCGGTCATGCCACGGGCGCGGGCAGCAATGTTTAAAGCGTGTATAAAATCACTTGATGTGCCTTCTCTCGCAGTTTCTTCAAGGAATTCCTGAATATCGGCATCGGTCTCAAGCCATTCCGCGAGATCAAGACGGGATGTTTTGATGGTCATAGTCTAGTCCTCCAGTTCATTTAGTAAAGCGCGAGCACGGGCAACATCACGTCTTTGTGTGTCTTTATCTCCACCGGCAAGCAACAACACGATAGTGTTTTTACGAATTGTAAAATAGACGCGCAAACCGCCGTCAAAAAAGCAGCGCAATTCAAACAGAATGTCAGCGAGCTGCTTGTGATCCCCAAAGTTCCCGTTTTCCACACGAGCAAGCCGAGAAGCAAGGCGGTTCCTGTCGGACTTTGATAAACCGGCAACCCATTTCGCAAAATCTTCTGTGCGATCAAGTTCGTATTTCATGAGGCATATTGTATCCCACAGGAAACAGAAAGACAAGGTGTCGATCCCCCCTTGGCCGCCTGCTGCAAAGCACTGACCCCTACGGTGTCGTCACCACCCAAACCTGGGACTGGAGAGGTCGCATCCTGAGCCGTACCGTCGCCGCCGGACTGCCCGAAGCGCAAACCACTGCCTACGCCTACGATCCCTCCGGCAAACTGATCGAAACCGACAACCACGATGGCACGAAGCTGTATTATGATTACGATATTGCCAACCGCCTGATCCGACTGCGCGACACCGACGGCAACCGGATCGATTACTCTCTTGACGCGATGAACCATAAAACCGCTGAATCCGTCTATGACCCGCAGGGCAGTCTGCGGCGGGCGTCGTCGCGTGTCGTTGACCCGTTCGGAACCTTGACCGAAGAACGCGTAAGATGGGTAGAGCGAAGCGAAACCCATGCTGAGGCGTTGCGTGAGCACACGTTCGGACGACGAACCTCACCTTTTCCTCTTACACAAGCGCTATCGCCCTTGTGAACCTCGCTTTCGCTCTATCCATCCTACGTGCGCTACACGCGCCTCATGTGCGTTAAAATGTTGACTTGATGCCGATTTTCATGGAGAAGGTACGTCGATGATCTGTCTGCTTTGCAAACGGCTGGCTGAATTTCGCGCGTCTCGGCGCGCGCGCAAACGCGCGCTGGTGCGAGCCGAAGAGCTGGGGCGCCGCTTGCGTCCGGGTGAGCCGATCATGGGCGTGTGGTTGTGCGCGAAGGAGGATACGCGCTACGTCGTACGCGTGTTCTGCGGCAAAAGATATGAACCCGTGGCGCGAATGGGGCCGCCTTGGCGTGAATGCCTCATCATCGCAGTGAACAAGAACGACGAAACCGCCGCCGAACTGATTGAAGGCGCCGAGCCGTACAGCCCGATCATCCGATAGCGCGCTTCTCGCTGTCCATGTGCGCGAGTTCCCAGGCGGGGTAGCGCCCGCCTGCCGCAACGCCTAACGGAAAGGCTTTTGCCAACACCGCGATATGTTCGGGAGCGAGTTGCACTTTCAATGCGCCGAGCGATTCCTGCAAGCGATCGCGTTGTCTCGCGCCGATTAGCGGCACGATGTCTTTTCCCTGCGCCGCCACCCACGCGATGGCCGCTTGCGCCGGCGTAACACTGATTTGTTCGGCAATGGCGCGCAATGAATCGGCCAACGCCAGATTGGCGTCGAGATTGCCCGCTTGAAAACGCGGGCTGATGCCGCGAAAACCTTTTTCATTGCTGCGCGCTTTCGACCAGTGTCCGCTGATGAGACCGCGCGACAACACGCCGTAAGCGGTAATGCCGATACCCAGCGCGCGGCACGTCGGCAAAATGTCGCTCTCGATGTCGCGCGAGATCAGCGAGTATTCGATTTGAAGATCGCTGATCGGGTGAACCGCATGAGCGGGCGAATGGTGTCCGCGCCGACTTCGGACAAGCCGATATGTTTGATATAACCAGCCTTCACCATATCGGCGAGCGCGCCGACGGTGTCTTCGATCGGCACATGAGAATCGAGCCGCGCCGAACGATAGATGTCGATATGATCCACGCCGAGCCGCTTGAGCGAATAGGCGAGAAAATTTTTCACCGCGGCAGGCCGAGCGTCGTAGCCCTGCCAGCCCTGTGCCGGATCGCGGAGCGCACTGAACTTGACGCTGATTTGCACGCTCTCGCGGTTGCGTCCTTGCAGCGCTTCGCGGATCAGCATTTCATTGTGACCCATCCCGTAAAAATCGCCGGTATCGAGTAAAGTGATGCCGGCGTCGAGCGCGGCGTGAATGGTGGCGATGCTCTCGCCGCGATCGGCGTGTCCGTAAAAATCCGACATCCCCATGCAGCCCAGACCGATGGCCGATACGATCGGGCCGGTTGAACCCAGTTGGCGTTGTTCCATGGCGCTCTCCTCGAATACAATTATTCCGTTGACCCTTCGTGCAGCGCCGCAAAGATGCGCGCCGCCAACGCTTTGGATACGCCCGGCACTTTTTCCAAATCGTCGGCGCTCGCGGCGCGCACGCCTTTCAAGCCGCCGAAGTGATTGAGCAAAGCGCGACGACGTTTGTCGCCGACGCCTTCGATTTCCTGCAAGCTCGACGCCAGCCGCGCTTTGTTACGGCGCGCGCGATGTCCTTGAATGGCGAAGCGGTGCGCTTCGTCACGAATCTGATGCAACAACTGAAAACCGGCGTGCTCCGGCTGCAAATGCAATGACTCATCTTCGCCCCATCGCCACACTTCTTCGGCGCCGACTTTGCGCTCCGGCCCTTTCGCCAATCCGATCAAGGCGATGTCGAGTCCTTCGTCTTCGAGCGCTTGCGCCGCAATGCGCAGTTGTCCCTTGCCGCCGTCGATCACCCACAAATCCGGCCTCGGCATTTCGCCGGTGACGATGCGCGCCGCGCGCCGATGCAACGCTTCCCGCATCGCCGCGTAATCGTCGCCGCCGGCGGCAGGCGTCACGTTGAAACGGCGGTATTCGCTGTTCTGCATCGCGCCTTTGTCGAACACCACGCACGACGCCACCGTCGCTTCGCCCATCGTGTGCGACACATCGAAGCATTCGATCCGCTGTATGTCCGGCAAACCGAGTGCTTCTTGCAAAGAAGTCAAACGCGCTTGTTGCGTCGCTTTCTGCGCCAACCGTTGCGCGATGGCGAGCTTGGCATTGCGCGCCGCCATCGTCAACCACACGCGGCGTTCGCCGCCGGGGCGCGACACAACATTGATCTTGCGTCCGGCTTGCGCCGTCAACGCTTCAAGCAACGTATCGCTCGGCGCGAAATCCTCCAGCACCAGCATCGCCGGCACGGAGCGCTCCAGATAATGTTGCGTCAGAAACGCTTCGGTTACTTCGGGCGATGTATGTCCGGCAACATGCGACGGAAAAAAAGTGCGGTCGCCGACGTGCCGCCCGCCGCGCACCATCACCACATTCACCGCCGTCACCTCACCCTCGTGAACCAGCGCGATCACATCGACGTCGCGCGCCGTCGCACTCTCGACAAATTGTTTCGATTGCAGTTGTTGCAAGCGCTGCCACTTGTCGCGCAGCGCCGCCGCCTTTTCAAATTCGAGCGCCGCCGCCGCGCCCTCCATTTGCCTTTGCAACTGCTCGCGCGCATCGTCAACCTTGCCTTGCAAAAACAGCGCCGCTGACTGCACATCTTCGGCGTAAGCCTCTTCGGTGATGTAGCCGACGCAGGGCGCGGTGCAACGCTCGATTTGATAAAGCATGCACGGGCGCGTCCGATGCGCGAATACGCTGTTCTCGCAAGTGCGCAGTTGAAAAATCTTTTGCAGCGTCGCCACCCCTTCACGCACCGCGCCGGAATTTGGGAAGGGGCCGAAATACTGATGCTTCTTGTCGAGCGCGCCGCGATGAAAACGCAGTTGCGGAAAAGCGTCGCCGCTGATGCAAAGATACGGATAACTCTTGTCGTCGCGGAACAAAATGTTGTAGCGCGGCGCCAGCGCCTTGATGAGATTGTTTTCCAGCAACAACGCTTCGGCTTCCGAGCGCGTCACCGTCGTTTCGACCCGCGCCACTTGCGACACCATGAGCGCAATGCGCGGCGACAATCCGCTTTTCTGAAAATAGCTGGACACCCGCTTTTTGAGATTGAGCGCCTTGCCGACATAGAGCGTTTTTTCCTGCGCGTCGAGCATGCGGTAAACGCCGGGCTCCTGCGGTAGCGACGCGATCATGGTCTTGGCGTCGAATAACGGCGCACTCGGAACAGTCGTTCCTTCGACGGCTTCATTCGGCGGCGGTGTTTTCATGTTCATTTTCGCTATAATACCAGCGCGAAGCAGGCTAGGCTGCCGCTGCTTTCCGCAAGGAGAGGAGAGGAAAGTCCGGGCTCCACAGAGCAGGGCGCCGGGTAACGCCCGGCCGCCATACGCTGACGGTTCAACCGCAGCCAAAGCGAGGAACAGGGCCACAGAGACGAGTCGCCGTCCGCATTCGTGCGGCGGCGGGTGAAACGCGGTAACCTCCGCCCGGAGCAACGCCAAATAGGCAGACGATGACGCAGCTCGCGTAGTCTGCGGGTAGGCGGCTTGAGCGCGCCAGCAATGACGCGCCTAGAGGAATGGCAGCTGCGTCTCGCCGGAAAGTTTTTCGGCAAGACGACAGAACCCGGCTTATCGGCCTTGCTTCGCCTTTCGCTTATAAACTCCGTTTGATCCCTGAGTTTGTCGAAGGGGAAATGATGTGCTTTGCTTGCTTTTGTCAGCATGGGTTTTGTGCAGCTTCGCCGCATTCCGCTGTGCGGAACCAGCCTTCGGCTGTCCTGCGGCCTTCGGCCTTGTGCTTCGCTCTACCCATCTACGCGCTGCCGTCAAGAATCGCCCCCATCCCAACCTTCCCCCAGCGGGGGAAGGAGCAAACCGTGCGGGCGACCGAGGGCGGTCGCCCCTACATCTGATACCTGGTCCCTGAATCAGTGCAACACTTCTTCGAGAAGGCGGGCGTTTTCGTAGATGATTTTCAACAATGGCCCCAAGCTGGTTTGTCTGTCGGCGACGGTGGCCAGCACAAATTGTTGTTGGGCGCTGTTCACCATTCGCAAAATAACCCGCAAGTCGATGAGGTCGAGCACCACGGCTTCAAGGTGTTCTTTCGATCCCAACTCTTTGCCGGCGGCGGCAGCCAACGCCGACATCGAGCTGGCCATGGCGGCAAATTTTTCCGGCAACTCGGGATCGTCACGGCGGCTGCCGGCGGTGACCAACTGAAAACCATCGACTGTCGATAACAACATCAACTGGATGGCCGGAACGTCTGCGCAACAACGGTACAATCGCAATTGAAGCGCCGCTGCCTGTATTTTAGACAGATGGTTCATTCGCGCTCGGGGTTGTTTTTTGGGAGGCCGCGCCGCCGCGATAATCGTCTTCGATCACTTCGATTTGCGTGAACAGCGCGTCGAGCAGCAACAGCACATCGTCTTTCTGGCGAACATCAACCGAAAATACCGGAATTTTGATTTTACGCCGCGCCAGTTTGGCGACGTATTTGTCGAGCGCTTCGCGCTTTTTCGGCAAGCGCCCGACGCCGAGCACCGCTCGTCCCGATCTCAGCAATTTGCTGAACGCTTTGAGAAAAACTTCGAGTTCGGCGAACGGATCGGGGCGCGACGCATCGGCCAGCAGCACCATGCCCATCGCTCCGTGTTCGAGCATCGACCACATGAAGCTGAAACGTTGTTGTCCCGGAATTCCATAGAGCCGAAGCCGGTCGCCCGACGGCAAAGTGATGCGGCCATAGTCCAGCGTGACCGTCGTCAACGCTTTGTCGAACGCTTCGCGGTCGCTGTTGGCAACATCGGTTGACACCGGCTCGATTTCACTGACGGCAGCAATCGCGGTCGTTTTGCCTACCCCCATGCCGCCGGCGAACAGCAGTTTGTATTCTTGAACCATCTCTGAACCTGTTAACGCTATCCCCGCAAACCCAGCACTTTGCGCAAGCTGCGCACGATACCGCTGAATCGCGTTTTCTCGGCCGGCGCTTTCGACGGCGGCGTCTTGGGCATCTCCCGCTCGCAACGCAGCCAACCGCTCAACCAGCACACGCCCAACAAACAAGCCAGATTGACTTCGCTCGCTTCCGATTCCCGATGCAGCGCCGCCAGCGACATGGTTTGCCGCGTCAACAGCGCCGTTGCCAGCATCACGCCGGGACGAGAAGAAAATTCGGGATGCACGCCAAAATCCGGCCAGCGTCTGAGATGCAGCAACGCATTAATCGGCAAGTCGAGAGTAGCGAAATCGTAGCAGAAGCGAGCCGATAATTGCCACGCCAAAAGATCGATATCGACTTCGATCAAGGCATCGCCTTTCGACAACGGCGGCAATCCGCTCAACGTGAAGCGCCAATGGAACAATCTGCCGCCCGCAGGCTCGGCGGAGCGATCCAGCATGAAGCGCCGCGACGCATAGACTTTGTTGCGACCATTGTACAAACGCCCGATCCATCCTGCCTGATCGAAAATGTCGATGCACCTTCCCTGCGGGCGCTCGCCTTCCTGACTGCTGCGCAAGGATCGCAACGCTTGTATCAGCGCGCCGACCGTCGCCGGATGCGCCAGCACACCTCTGCCGCTCGCGTTCGTCACGCCGACGGTCAATGTGCGCCCTTCGGGAATGTGCGAGAGGCGCGAGTCTATCATCCCATGAGACATCTGAGAGGAAGGCGCGTCCGTCAGCGTTTGCGACAAGCGAAAATCAGTCGCCGCATGCGATATCGTCGGACTCGCTTGCGAAAGACGCGGATCTTCCCACAGTTGCTGCGTCGTTCGCGGCGCGACAAGCCGCGTCGTTTGAGCGGCGGTGGGCGCGACGGTTTGACGGGTAACGACCGTCGCGGTTTTCAAAGGCGCAGCGGGGAAAGGCCATTCGCTTTCCAACTGATCGAAACATTCGAGCAACTCGGAAGCCCGCAACGGATAGTGCACGGCCTGCGCGCCCGAAGACAAGTCGATTTTCACGCCGGCGGGCACGGTCAACACGAAACGGGAGGTGGGTATGCGCCGCGCTGCCAACCGTTCCCGATCGGAGTCTTTGTGAGCGGACGGCGTGATGATGATGTCGGCAGCGCCGTCTTCCTGAAACACCCACGGTTGCTCACGGCGACCGTCAAGTATCCGCAACAATGAACGAACAAGGAAAGCGTCTCGGTCTCCCAGTCCCGAACACGCAACACGAATCGGTAAGCGCGCCTCGCTCATGCTTTGGTTTGAAAGGCAACAATAAAACGCCTATCATAATGTAAAAGAACTGTCACGGTCTATCTTTTCCGAATTTTTTGGAAAAAACTCAAGAGAAATAACGAAGATGCCGAGAGAAAAACCGCCGGCATGGCTTGCTTATTCCTTTTCGCTCATTCCTTTTTGCTTATTCCATTTCGCTTGCCGCTTTTGCACGCTGCATTTTTCTTGCGGCGTTTTCCTTGGGGATACCGCCCGCTCAAAACTGAAATCACTGCGCTGTCGGCCGCGTTTTCCGCAGTTCTTCAAATCCGCCGAGGTTGATTGCGTTTTGATAGCCGGCTTCTCTGAGCCTGCGCAAAGCAACGCCGGAGCGATTGCCGCTGCGGCAATACAGTTCGATGTGAGCATTCTTGTCTGTCGTCACACTGCCGATTTTGTCGGCGATTTCCTGATGCTCGATATTGATTGCCCCCGCCAGATGCCCTTGGGCAAATTCCTGCGGCGTACGCACGTCGATCAGATAAACCGTCTCTGCCGCCGATACATTCATCGTTCCGAATACCGCCGCCAAGACGATCGTTCCCAACCAGTATTTCCAATCACTCATTGCTGTCTCCCTTTCCTGTCTCTCTCATAACCACGAAATTTGTGTCTCTGTTGCCATCGTCGCCAAACCGCTCAACGTCACGCCGATCAGACGCACCGGTCGCGTCCCCGCTTCCGTCCGCGCCAGCAATTCATCGGCGCTTGTCTGCGCCCGCGCCTTGTCGAGCGGCTGGCGATGCGTCCACGAGCGCGTCACCTGCTCAAAGTCGTCGTATTTTACCTTGACTGTCAGCGTATGGGCTTTCCACCCTCGCCGTTCGAGTTTGTCCATCAACTCTTCCAGTTGCCGGAAAAGCTCCTCGCGCAATAAATCGACATCGTTCACATCAAGCGCAAAAGTGATTTCGTTTCCCAGCGATTTGCGCTCCCGATGCGAACGCACCGGCCGCGGGTCTTCGCCGCGCGCCAGCGACGCATACCAATAACCGGCCTTGCCGAAATGCGCCACCAGCGCGTCCTGACTCCAGCGCAACAAATCCGCGCCGACATGAATGCCCAGCTTTTTCATCTTCGCTTCGGTGGATTTGCCGATGCCGTAAAAATCGCCGATCGGCAAATGGCGAACGAACGCCGCGCCTTCTTGCGGACGTATCACCGTCAAGCCATCCGGCTTGTTCATTCCCGACGCCCGCTTGGCGAGAAACTTGTTGTACGACACGCCCGCCGAGGCCGTCAGCCGCACTTCCCGCACGATGTCCGCCTTGATGGCTTTGGCGATGCGGGTGGCCGAGCCTCTCTGCAAGGTTGACTCGCTGACATCGAGGTACGCCTCGTCGATCGACAACGGCTCGACGCATTCGCTGTAACGATGCAGAATCGCCATCACCTCTTGCGACGCCGCGCGATAAGCGTCGAAACGCGGCTTGACAAATTCGGCGAACGGGCACAAGCGATACGCCTGCGCTGCGGGCATCGCCGAATGAATGCCGTGACGCCGCGCTTCATAATTGGCCGTCGCCACCACCCCGCGGCTGTTCGGCGCGCCGCCGACCACGACCGGCTTGCCCGCCAGCGCCGGACAATCGCGCACCTCGACCGCCGCAAAAAAAGCGTCCATGTCAATATGAATGATTTTACGTTGCGGAGCATCGGTCATGGTTTGTATTCTCGTTTCTTTTAACCGCCTGCATCGCTTTCTACCGGCACGCCCCGCCGGACGAGACCGGCGCGATCCCGCAAGGGGAGAGGGTCAGAACGGGACGCCGAGGCGGCGTCCCCTACAACCCCTCACAAGCAACCTGGCGGGCGACCACAGGTCGCCCTGCAGGTTCACCCAACCGTCAGCCAACCCCGCTTCACTGCCCGATTCACGCCGCTGACCACTGCCTTCAACGTCGCCGTCACGATATTCGGGTCGAGCGCCACGCCGTAAAGTGTGTCCTCTTCACCGATTCGCAACTGCACATACGCAACGGCCGTGGCGTCCTCGCCGCCGCCGGTTGCGTGCTCGTGGTAATTCAACACATGAATGTCGAGGCCGAAACTGTCGCGCAACGCTTGCACGAAAGCATCGACCGGGCCGTTGCCGTCGCCTTCAATCGCACGCGAAGCGTTGCGATGTTTCAGCGTGGCTTCCAGATGTTCGGTGCGACCGTCGCTGTACGCCGTTCGATGTTTTTCATAGACGAACGCCGGCGCGGCGCTCTTAAAATACTCTTCTTCAAACGTGCGGAAAATATCTTTCGACGATAGTTCCTTGCCGGTTTTATCGGTGATGCCCTGAATGATCTGGCTGAACTCGACTTGCAACAAGCGCGGCAGCGTCAAGCCGTGATCGCGTTCGAGCAGATAAGCCACGCCGCCCTTGCCCGACTGGCTGTTGACGCGAATGACCGCTTCGTAGGTGCGCCCGACATCGGCCGGATCGATCGGCAGATACGGAACATCCCACAACATGCGTCCCGCCGCCTTGTCGGCTTTGTGCTGCGCCAAACCTTTTTTGATGGCGTCCTGGTGCGAACCGGAAAACGCCGTAAAGACAAGATCGCCGCCGTAAGGATGGCGCGGATGCACAGGCAACTGGTTGCAATATTCGGCGGTGCGAACGATTTCGTTGACGTCGGAAAAATCAATTTCAGGATCGACGCCTTGCGTGAAAAGATTCAGCCCCAACGTCACCAGACAAACATTGCCGGTACGCTCGCCGTTGCCGAACAAGCAGCCTTCAACGCGATCGGCGCCCGCCAGTTGCGCCATCTCCGCCGCCGCCACCGCGCAACCGCGATCGTTGTGCGGATGCACCGACAGCACGATGCTGTCGCGGCGCTTCAAGTTTCTTCCCATCCACT
>JAITBX010000014.1 GCA_031283405.1 Burkholderiales bacterium
TTGGCGTTTCTGTTTGTGCTTTTGACTGATCTGTTTGCGGCGTTGGTAAAGCCATTTCCGCCGCGTTTGAAGACATAGCAAAACTTAAAGCGATACATACAATAAATGTTCTCATTTCATTTCTCCTTCAGTTCGTCAATCCGTAAAGCCGTAGGATGGGTAGAGCGCAAACGAAACCCATCACGCCACAAGTCAAATTTGCGAGGGGTTTCGCTTGCGCTCATTTTATTACTGCGCGAACTATCCACCGAAGCATTGGCCTTGGCAATGCGCTCGCGCGCATTCTTCATATTGGTCGTATAAGATTTGCCGCCCGAGCCATAGCCATAAGCAGCGTAAATTTCATCCAAGGCTTCCAACGTAATCCGGGTATGGTGTTCCCCCGGGACGCCGGCGCGAGGATAATCGGGGGAAAACGCTCTCGCAGACAGGCTCAGCGTCAGCAACATTGCAAAAACAAACAAGATATTTAGAATCGGTAACACTTTTTTCATGATGACGATACTCCTGTAAAGAATTAGCAAAACAACGCACTCCCCCAAAGCCTTGAATGAGCGCTCTTCAAGGCGGTAATCATTGGAAAATTATTTACGCCCCGATGTTTTCTTTTGTTCATCTTTTTTATATTCGGGAAGAGATGTCCACGGCTTCCGTTGGCGTTTCTGTTTGTGCTTTTGACTGATCTGTTTGCGGCGTTGGTAAAGCCATTTCCGCCGCGTTTGAAAACACGGCAAAGCTCAAAACGATAAAGGCAATAAACTTTTTCATTTCACTTCTCCAATGGTTAGAAGCGGCTACTGAAATTCGGACAAGCCGATAAGTCCAAGGGCGAATAGGCTATCTTGGATGCGGCGCCCTTATGCAAAGTAACGATGCAAAACTATGATGGTGAAATCTGCTCTCTTTCAGGAACTGACTGACGCCCTTTTACCTTTCTCAAAATCCTCGAACGGCTATATTGAGAAACCAGATAGCAAAGAGATCAACCACGAATCAAGGGCAGGCAATGTTATGCCGGATAGTGATTCGACATAGATTAGGCGAGCCGGTAAAAAAATGCAAGTGTTTTATGAGAATGGCCCATTGCCGCGAAAAAGTGAACCATTCATTTAACATGCCTCTAGGTCGCCAAAGGCGGCTTGGACGAGCGTCAGCGCGGCGGCGGCGGCGGTTTCGGCGCGCAAAGTTCGCGGGCCGAGGCGAACGGTTTGCCAACCGGCGGTTTGCGCGGCGCGGATTTCGTCTGCGGTGAAACCGCCTTCGGGGCCGATCATCAAGAAAGCCTGCTTGGGTGGCGGGGGTATTTGGGTGCTGCGCAATGCTTCAGATAATGTTTGTGAAGCGTTCGCGTCCAGAAAAAAACGTAGCGCGGGCACGCCAAACTTCTTTCCCTCTCCCGCTCCTTTGGGGCACCCTCTCCCACAAGTGGGAGAGGGGAAATTTTGATCCGGAGCCGCGCTAACGCTATGAGCTTCGGCCATTCTTAACGCGCCGTCGAAGGTTTCCGGCGGCGACAACTGCGGCAAGCGGTTTTGTCCGCATTGTTCACAAGCGCTGATGATGACGGAACGCCAATGTTCGGAGCGGCGCTCTTGCCGAGTTTCGTTCAGTTGCGCATGGCTTCGTTCGCTGTAGAACAGCAGAAAAGAGGATGCGCCCAGTTCCGTGCCTTTTTGCAATGCCCAATCCATTCGCTCGGCAGCGGTGACCGCGAGCGCCAGGGTCACGGTGAAAGGCGAGGGCGTTGGCGTCGGCAATTTATTTTCGATGCGGGCGAAGGCGCGGCGCTTGTCGATGCTCGTCAGCGTGGCGCTCCAGGCGCTGCCGTTGCCGTCAAACAGAATGCAGGCGTCGCCGCTCTTGAGGCGTTGTACGCGGACGGCGTGATGGAATACGGCGTCGGGCAGGCTGATTTCCTGTCCGACGCTTGTTTCTGTCGGAAAATGCTCAAAGAAGAAACGGGGCATTGGGATTGCGTCACAATAAAACAGCGCTTATCGTACCGCAAAAAATTTGTTTATGTGTTATGCAGTGATGCGTTGCTGTCCGGCAGTCGATATAATGGCACGGGCTTGGCAGAGGTCAGAATCGCAGGGGCGGCCTGTCGCCGCCCTGCAACCCTCTCCCCTGCCCCTCTCCCGCAAGCGGGAGAGGGGAAAGAATGAGCAAAACCGCTCTAACAGGCAGTGAAAGCAACGAGCAAGAGAAAGCAGCAAGAGCAATGAAACATCGGCGGCAATCATTTTTTTTCACGACGTTTTTGGCGATAGCGCTGACGTGGGTGGGCGCGGCATCGGCGGCGCTGCCGGAAGCATGGAAGGAGGCGTTGCAACAAGCCGGTGTGCCGGAGAGCGCGGTGGCGGTGGCGGTGCAGGAAGTCGGCGCGACCCAACCGATGCTGACGCATCGCGCCGATGAGCCGATGAATCCGGCGTCGGTGATGAAGTTGGTGACGACGGCCGCCGCGCTCGATTTGCTGGGTCCCGATTACCATTGGAAAACTGAAGCGTATCTCGACGGTACATTGATTGACGGCGTGTTGCACGGGAATTTGATTCTCAAGGGTTACGGCGACCCCAAGATCACGGTCGAACAATGGCAGGCGTTCATGCAGCGTTTGCGGCAAGCCGGATTGGCGCAAGTGACCGGCGATTTGATCGTCGATCGCTCTTTGTTTTCCTTGTCTGCGCACGATCCTTCGGCGTTCGACCGCGAGCCGTTGAAGCCGTACAACGTCGGGCCGGATGCGTTGCTGGTCAGTTTCAAGGCGGTGCGTTTCGTGTTTGCGCCGCCGCCGTCGAAAAAAGACAAGAAAGCGCAAGTCGCTGTCGAGCCGCCGCTGGCGGAAATCAAAGTTCCGGTGTTGCCGACGGTAAACAACAGGCGTTGCGGTGATTGGCTGGACGATTTGAAACCGAAATTCAACGATAAGGGCAGTGTTGCCGAAGTTCGTTTGAGAGGAAGTTATTCCGCGCGCTGCGGCGAGCGCGAGGTGTATGTGGCGTTGCTCGATGCGCCGCACTTCGTTCATGGCATGTTTGCGTATTACTTCGTTGAAGCGGGCGGGCAGTTCAGCGGCAAGGTGCGCGAAGGCAAAGCGCCGGAAGACGCGCCGTGGTTGGCGTTTGAATCGTTGCCGTTGTCGGAGATCGTTCTGGATATCAACAAGCGCTCGAACAATGTGATGGCGCAGCAAGTGTTTTTGACGCTGGCGTCGTTGCAGAAAACGCCGCCTTATACGCAGGGCGCAGCGCGTTTGGCGGTGGCGGAATGGTTGAAAACGAACAAGATCAATATGGATGGGCTGTTCGTCGAAAACGGCGCCGGATTGTCGCGTGATTCGAGAGTCAGCGCGCAGGGCTTGCTCAATCTTTTGTTGTACGCGCAGCAAGCGCCGTGGGGCGGATTTTTCATCGACACGCTGCCATTGGCGGGCGTTGACGGCACGCTGAAACATCGTTTTCACGAGAGTGCGGCGTATGGCCGGGCGCATCTCAAGACGGGATTTCTGGAGAACGCGCGGGCGCTGGCCGGTTATGTCGATGATGCGCAAGGCCGCCGTTACGCGGTCGTGATCCTGCTGAACCACGCCAACGCCAAGCGCGCCGCGCCGGCGATGGACGCGATTATCGAGAGCGTTTATCAAGGGGCAGGGAGAGGGTAGCGGTTGGAGTGCGCGTCCTCCCCCGCCCCTTCGGGACACCCTTTCGTGCATGCTGAGCTTGTCGAAGCACCGCAAGCGGGAGAGGGGAAAGAATGTGCAGATTGAATCAGTATAGAGTGAAACGCAACAAGAGCTGCCCGGCGGCGCGGCAGCCATATCATAAACCGCAAGACTTGTTTATAATGGAAATTAATGCGCCGGCATCGTTCGGCGCATCACCTCACGGGTTTTTACTTGAAAGTTTTTTTGGAGATACATCATGTCGCGTCCTTTTCCTTCTGAAAAATTGGTTGACGATTTCTCGACGGTTCTGAGCGAGGCCGAAGGTTTGTTGCACGAAGCGGCGACGGAAACCGGCGATAAAGCGCGTGAACTGCGCCATCAAATCAAGGGCAAACTGACAGAAGCCAGACTGCGTTTGCAGGAAGTCGAGACGCAATTGGCCAACCGCGCGCGTGTTTGCGCTCGCGCGACGGACGATTTCGTTCACGACCGTCCGTGGCAGGCGGTGGGCATTGGTGTCGGTGTCGGTTTCATCCTTGGGTTGCTGATCGGTCGCCGTTAAACTGCCGGAGCGGAGACTCATGAGCAACGGGTCGAAACGCTTGCCGGAAGACGCTTCTGTTGATCTGCGCCCTGCAACCGGCGTGCGCGAGGAATTGGCGCAGATGGGCGCGGCGTTTTCCTCGCTGCTCAGTTCCCGTCTCGAACTGGCGCGGCTTGAATACGTCGAAGCGCATCGGCAAACGACGAGGCAACTGATACATCTGGCGCTGGCCGCCGTCTTTTTGTGGATGGCGTTCATCGCCGCCAATGTGTTGCTGGTCGTCAATTTCTGGGATACGCCGCATCGCATTGAGATGCTGATCTGGATGATCGTCGTTTATTTTGTTCTCGGCACGTTGGTGCTGTGGCGTTTGGCGGTGGTTAGAAAACGTGCTTCCAAACCGTTCTCGGCAACGCTGGCCGAATTTGAAAAAGACCGGCAATGGCTGACGACAGGGTTGTCGCCGGCAGCGCGATCTTCCATTCCCGAGAGAGAGGAAAGCGATGGCGGCTAAAATCTCTCTTGAAGACCGCAAGGCGCTCCTGCAAGCGCGAAGCGAGTTGGATCGCCTGAAAATCGCTGTCTCGTATCATGCTTTGCGCAATACGGTGATGCCAAGCGCCGATGATTATCGTGAGGAAAAGAAAAGCCTTGCCGGTATCGGGTTTCGGATTTTGCTGATGGCGCTCGGCGCTTCCCGCGCCAAACGGCTGCAACGAGGCGCGACATGGGGATTGATGTTGTGGCGAGTGTGGCGGTATTGGAACAAGGGCAGGTAAAAATGGCGACTGCGCAAATCGGCATTGTGATGGGCTCGGGGTCGGACTGGGCAACGATGCAGGCGGCGGCGAAGGTGTTGCAGGAATTTGACGTGCCGTTTGAGGCGCGTGTCGTTTCCGCGCATCGCACGCCCGATCTTTTGTTTGAGTACGCGGCGACGGCAAAAGCGCGCGGCTTGAAAGCGATCATCGCCGGCGCGGGCGGCGCGGCGCATTTGCCGGGAATGCTGGCGTCGAAAACGACGGTGCCGGTGCTGGGCGTGCCGGTGCAATCGAAAGCGTTGTCGGGCTGGGATTCGTTGTTGTCGATCGTGCAGATGCCGAAGGGCGTGCCGGTGGCAACCTTCGCCATCGGCGAAGCGGGCGCTGCCAATGCGGGATTGTTTGCCGTATCGCTGTTGGCGCACGCGCACAACGAAAAACAATTGCTGGCGGCGTTGGAAGCTTTTCGGAGCAGGCAAACCGAGACGGTGCTGAAAGCTGAGCTTCCAGTTGGCATTTTCTCTAAAAGCAAATAAAATCAAGGTGTTGCTTACGACATGAGGCGTCGGATGTATGCCACTCGGGAATCCGCAACATATTTACGACACTCCCCGCGATTGTTGAAAAAAACCAATAAACAAATTATAAATCAGTAGGTTATAAAAAATTCAGAGACTTTTTCGAGGTATCCGGCACGCCTCGGCCAATTGCCCTACCGCCCGCGCTATGGTTAAATTCAAGCTCCTGTCTGGGTTCGCTTGGGCGGTTAGCTCAGGGGTAGAGCACTGCCTTCACACGGCAGGGGTCACTGGTTCGATCCCAGTATCGCCCACCATGACTGAACCAAAGGCTATGTATTTGATCACATAGCCTTTTTTTTGTGCTTTTGCGTAGCGTAACGATTTCAGGAATGCTGGAGATCGAGCGCGGCGGCAAACGGCTTCAGCGCAGACATCATTTGCGCAAAAATTTTGGGATTGGCGGCGAGAACCTGACCGCCGAATAAAAAGTTTTCCTGATCGCGGAAATCGTTGATCAATCCGCCCGCTTCCTGAATCAGCAAACTTCCGGCTGCGACATCCCACGGACACAATCCCAATTCAAAAAAACCATCGTAGCAACCGGCGGCAACATAGGCGAGATCGAGCGCCGCAGAACCGGGACGGCGCAAGCCGGCAGTTTGTTCAATCATCACGCGCATCATTTCAAGATAGACCGAAATCGGCGCGCCTTCACGAAACGGAAAGCCGGTGCCGATCAGCGCATCACGCAGATGAATCTGTCTGGAAACGCGAATGCGGCGGTCGTTCAGAAAAGCGCCGGCGCCGCGCGTTGCCGTAAAAAGATCGTTGCGCACCGGATCGAAAATCACGGCATGGGTAACAACATTCTGAGTCGCCAGCGCAATCGACACGCAATACTGCGGAAAGCCGTGGAGAAAATTGGTGGTGCCGTCGAGCGGGTCGATGATCCAACGTTGCTCAGCGTCGGGATTGATCGCGTTGGCCGTTCCTTCTTCGGCGAGGAAGCCGTGCTGAGGGTAAGCGGAGCTAAGAATATCGACGATGGCTTCTTCGGCCATTCGGTCGATTTCGCTGACGTAATCTTTCGGGCCTTTGGCGTGTACTGTCAGACGGTCAATGTCGCGGGCGCCGCGGGTGATGATGGAGCCGGCGCGGCGAGCCGCTTTCACGGCGGTCGTGAGCATGGGATGCATGGTTCGGGGTTGCGGCAAGGCCGCGCTTAAAGAACGTAAAGTGGTATTTTACCTGTTTTCAACTGCGCCCATTGTGTGTATTAAAGGAAAGGCGCGCGCGTCCGGCATGCTTTCCGGCGCTTTCCGATCTTTAGAGCGGTTTTGATTTAAGCCTGAACACTTTTACCCTCTCCCCCCACCCCTCTCCCGCAAGCGGGCGAGGAGAGTTTTTATCTCTCTCCACTTGTGGGAGAGGGTGCCCGAAGGGCGGGAGAGGGGTGTGCGCAGCGTAGCCATGAATCAAAATCGCCCTAGTCGCCGGTGGGCCGAGCACCGAGCATTCGAGAGCGCATTTGAAACAATCCTTGAATTTATTTACATGGAAGGAAAAAATCTGTAAACTTCACAGCTTCCTTGTGGGGGTATAGCTCAGCTGGGAGAGCGCTTGCATGGCATGCAAGAGGTCAGCGGTTCGATCCCGCTTACCTCCACCATTCGGAAATCCTGTTTTTCCTCGATTCCCGTTTCCCGCCTTTTTTTTCCATATCATTTCCTTGTAAAAGGGAAGCGATATGATATAAGCTGTTACGGGCAGATCAACGCTTTTTGTCTCATGTCCTCAACTTCAAAAGGAGTCTTTTGTCATGAAGCGATTGTTTTCTTTTGGTTTGGCTGCCGCAGCGTTCTTCATCGCCGTTTCGGCTTACGCGCAGACTTGGACAGTAATCAGCCTGGACACCATTGGCTGCTACGGCTCTGGCACAGGGTTTACCGTCAACTTTTCCGGCGTATCGGTCGGCACTTGGTATTTCGATACGACCGTGGATGCGGCCGGCGAGCGGTACATGGATGAGTATTTTATAGATAACAACGACAACTTGCGCGACTGGCATCTTTACGATGCAAATGATCGCGGCCTGCAAACGCAAAATTTTCCCTTGCCTGCGGGTACGCCGATCACTGTAACGCTGACCCTGCGCGACGCTACCGAAACGCCCGTGTACCGCACCGTGGTGGAACTGTCTCAGTGCGACGGCGGTGCGATTACCGGCAATGTGAGCGGGGCGATGGTTGCCGTGAGCGGCACTGTCGCTTTCAACCCGGTGGTGGCTGGCGGCACACCGCCGGATCTGACGCTGACCTGCGCGCCGCCACAGGCGGTAATCGCAGGCGCCACGCCTGGCGCCTGGATGGGGATGGAAGGCGCAAGCTGTACGCTCGGAACAACAGGTGGCACACCACCGACGGGTTATTCGTTCGACGGCGTGACCTTCGATCCATCCCCCGTCGTCAACCGAGCGACCGGAGCGTTCATCATGCCGGCCGGCGGTATCGCCGGCCTGAGCGCGACGGTGGCGTTAAAACTCAGAGCCGCCTCTGCTACCGCCGTGCCGGCGCTGGAAACCGCGGGTCTGGGTTTGTTGGCCGTCCTGTTGGGCCTGACCGTCGCTGTCCGTCGTCGTGCCTGATTGCCGAACGGACATTGAGGTTCAGGCCGAACGGTTTTTATCAGGCGTTGATAACACGCTGATTTATTTCTGCGCTTTCCCTTTTCCGCTTGCGGGAGAGAGAAAGTTTGTACACGCTTGGGCCAAACACCGAATAGATCGGCGTTCTCCTGAATTCGTTTTTGGCAGAAACGTTTTGCGGCGAGAGTGTCTGGCGCTTTTTTGACGTATATCAATAAGCCGACAAAAAAAGTCAGGCTTAATCCCAATTGGGCTCGATGGCCGTTGGGGCATGTTGGTGCATTTGCGTACGGTCGTCGATCATTTTTGTTTCAGGATGTGACTCGTAAGGAAAGCAAAATGTCTGAAACCTACTACGATCTGCTACGCCGTCAAGGCATCTCACGCCGTAGTTTTCTTCAATTCTGTAGCTTGACCGCTGCTTCGCTGGGTCTGTCGGAAGCCGGGGCGCAAGAAATTGCCCAGGCCATGCAAACCAAGCCTCGCCAGCCGGTTGTCTGGCTGCACGGGCTGGAATGCACCTGCTGCTCTGAGGCGTTTATCCGCTCGTCGCACCCGCTGGTCAAAGACGTGGTGTTGTCGATGCTATCGCTCGACTACGACGATACGATCATGGCGGCAGCCGGTCATCAGGCCGAGGAACAGCTTGAGAAAACTATCGCGCAATACAAAGGTAACTACATCTTGGCAGTGGAGGGCAATCCGCCGCTCGCCGATGACGGTACTTATTGTATGCCCGGAGGCAAACCGTTTGTCGAGAAACTCCGGCATGTGGCGAAGGACGCCAAGGCCATCATCTCGTGGGGCTCGTGCGCTGCTTGGGGTTGTGTTCAAGCGGCCAAGCCGAATCCGACGCAGGCAGTGCCGGTGCACAAGGTGATTACCGACAAGCCGATCATCAAAGTGCCGGGTTGCCCGCCGATTCCCGAAGTGATGACGGCGGTGGTGACGTATCTGTTGACTTACGGAATGCCGCCGCTCGATGCGCAAGGGCGTCCGAAAATGTTTTACAGCCAGCGCATTCACGACAAGTGCTATCGCCGGCCGCATTTCGACGCCGGTCAGTTCGTCGAGAAGTTCGACGACGAAGGCGCTCGCATGGGTTACTGCCTGTACAAAGTGGGATGCAAAGGCCCGACCACCTACAACGCCTGCTCGACGGTGCGCTGGAATGACGGTCTGTCGTTCCCGATCCAGTCAGGGCATGGTTGCATCGGTTGTTCCGAAGACAACTTCTGGGACAAGGGTTCGTTCTATCAGCATCTGACGACGATTCTGCCCCCGGGCTTTGGCGGCATTGAAACGACGGCTGAAAAGGTTGGCCTTACCGCTGTTGCTGTTACCGGCGCTGCCGTGGCGGCGCATGCGGCGCTTTCCGCAATCAAACAGACGAGCAGCAAATCCAGCAACGACAAACTGGCGGCGAAGGAGTAAAACATGGGCTATCCATACCAAACACAGGGGTTTACGCTGGACAACAGCGGTCAGCGCGTCGTCGTCGATCCGGTCACGCGGATCGAGGGACACTTGCGCGTTGAAGTCAACGTCGATGCCAACAACGTGATTCGCAACGCGGTTTCCACCGGCACGATGTGGCGCGGGCTGGAAGTGATCCTGAAGGGACGCGATCCGCGCGACGCTTGGGCATTCGTCGAACGTATTTGCGGCGTGTGTACCGGTACTCATGCGCTGACGAGCGTGCGCGCGGTCGAAGACGCGCTCGGTATCGTCATCCCCAAGAACGCCAATATTATCCGCAACCTGATGCTGGCAACGCTGTACGCACAAGATCACTTGGTGCATTTCTACCATCTGCACGCGCTGGATTGGGTCGATGTGGTGTCGGCGTTGAAAGCCGATCCCAAGCGGACTTCCGAATTGCAGCAATCGATTTCGACGTGGCGCAATTCATCGCCCGGCTATTTCCGCGAAGTGCAGAGCCGCTTGCAGAAATTCGTCGAAAGCGGCCAGCTTGGCATCTTCGGTAATGCGTACTGGGGTCACCCTGCTTACAAGCTGCCGCCGGAAGCCAACCTGATGGCGGTAACACACTACCTCGAAGCGCTCGATTTCCAGACGCAGATCGTCAAGATTCACACGATTTTCGGCGGCAAGAATCCGCACCCGAACTGGCTGGTCGGCGGTGTGCCGTCACCGATCAATGTCGGCGGCGCGGGCGCAGTCGGCGCCGTCAATGAGTTCCAACTCAATCTGGTCAGGGATATTTGCGATCAGACGATCGAATTCATCGACAAAGTTTATCTGCCGGATTTGACCGCCATCGCCAGCTTCTACAAAGACTGGGGTTTCCGCGGCGGCATTTCCAGCCAGAACCTGTTGTCTTTCGGCGAGTTTCCGATTGCGCCGGGGGCGCACACCAACAGCAACTTGCTGATACCGGCGGGCGCGATCATCAAAGGCGATCTGAAAAATGTTCAGGAAGTCGATATCAAAGACCCCGAACAGATTCAGGAATTCGTCGATCACTCGTGGTACAAGTAC
>JAITBX010000063.1 GCA_031283405.1 Burkholderiales bacterium
GGACATTTGCCAACTGCCGTACAAACCGCGCCGGTGTTTCGGCGCGAACTCGATCAACATCGACACCGCGCCGGAAAATTCGCCGCCCATCGAAAAGCCTTGCAGCAATCGCGCCAGCACAACCAGCATCGGCGCGACGATGCCGATCGCTACGTAAGACGGTATCAATCCGATCATGCCGGTGCCGAGCGCCATCAGCAACACCGTCAGGCTCAACGCTTTTTTTCGTTCGTCTATGTCGGTGTAGATGCCCAGCAGAATGGCGCCGTTCGGCCGGCACACAAACGCCGCGCCGAACACCGCCACCGTCGCCATGATCGAATTGACGTCGTTGACCGCCGGGAAAAAGACTTTCGCAATGATGACGGCGAACATTCCGTAGATGGCGAAATCGAAAAACTCGAACGCATTGCCGAGCACTGCCGCAATCACGGCGCGGCGACGAAGAGCGGGAGTAAGAGAAGGTGTGGCTTGATCTGGCATGGTGTTTCGTTGTTGAGGTAAGTGGTTGGGGCGTTTCCAGTTTCGTAGGGGCAACCTGTGGTCGCCCGAATCTTTACGGGTAGCAAAATGCCATCCCTACATCCTCTCCCGACAAACCCCCGGCGCTACGCGCCACCCCCTTTCAAAAGGGGGCAGGGAGAGGGGAAGGAATGTGCAGGCTCGAATTAAAAAACGCTCCGATCTTGCGCGCGTTATCCTTTTTTCACCACGGTTGTCGCCGCCGCAATCAACCCGGCCATATCGGACAAGTTGGACGGCACGATGAGCGTGTTGCCGGTCTTGGCGAGATTGGCAAACGCTTCAATGTATTGCCCCGCCACTTGCAGATTGAGCGCTTGCATGCCGCCTTCGCTGTTGGTCGCCGCGCCGATCTGACGCAGCGCCGTTGATGTCGCTTCCGCTCTGGCGAGAATTGCCGCCGCTTCGCCTTGAGCGCGATTGATTTCGGCCTGCTTTTGTCCTTCCGATTCGGCGATCTGCGCTTCGCGCATCCCCATCGCCAAATTGATTTGCTCCTGCTTCTTGCCTTCGGAAGTGGCGATGACTGCGCGCTTCTCGCGCTCGGCGGTGATCTGCTGCTGCATCGCGCGCAGAATTTCTTTCGGCGGCGTCAAATCCTTGATCTCGTAACGCAACACTTTGACGCCCCAGCTTGCAGCCGCTTCGTCGAGCGCGTTGACCACGGTGGCGTTGATTTGATCGCGCTCTTCAAACGTGCGATCGAGTTCCATCCGACCGATCACCGAACGCAACGTGGTTTGCGCCAGTTGCGAAATGGCGATCACGTAATTCGACGAACCGTAAGAAGCGAGCTTGGGATCGGTCACCTGAAAATACAGAATGCCGTCCACCTGCAACTGCGTGTTGTCGCGCGTGATGCAAATCTGCGACGGCACGTCGAGCGGAATTTCGCGCAAATCGTGACGGTACGCCACGCGGTCGACAAAAGGAAAAAGGAAGTTCAGCCCTGGTTGTTTTACTTCATGAAAGCGCCCCCACCGTTCGATGATATATGCTCGTTGCTGCGGCACGATCAGAATTGCCTTGATGACCATGATTATGGCCGCTATAACAAGCACCAACAAGATAATTTGTAAGATGCCTGCAACGCTCAAATTCGGAAATAGCATCAGATTCTCCTCGGTCGAAAATAGTTTGAAAAAATAGTTGCGATGCGCTGAACAAATTAGCGTGGCACACTCAACGGGTTTTCACCCAGCACCAATACTGAGCCGCGAACTTCGACGATGATCATGCTGTCGCGGTGCGGCGTGTCCGGCGTTGCTGCAATGGCGTCCCACCACGAGCCGCGATAGGACACCCGCGCCGAGCCGTCATCGTTCCAGTTCAGCACTTGCACGCGTTGGCCGACATCGAAGGCCTCTTGCTTCTGCGGCTTGCCGCCGCCTTTACAATGCCAGTAATACGCCGCGAGGCAACCGACGATACCTGTGATACTCACCGCAAACAGTTGCCAAGAGAAGTTGCCGCCCAGCAAGCCGACCACGCCGCCAACAGCCGCCGCCACCGCCAACGCCAGCAGATAAAACGTTCCAGACAGCATCTCGATGCTAATCAACACCAGCGCCGCCACCCACCAAATCCATCCGGGCATATACGTCTCCTTTGAGTCAGGTTTTTGCCATCGGCGCTATCATAACATTCTTGGTGGAGTAGCGCGTAGAGACAAGGCCTGCCTTGCCTCCAGGGTGATTATCACGGGCGACCGCAGGTCGCCCCTACGGTTTTTGCCCCTATCCCAACCTTCCCCCAGAGAGGGAAGGAGTATTCAACCATCACGCTGCAAATTTTTCGGCAGCGGAAACGAAACATTTTCAACCGCGCCTTCGCACTCGCGCACGCCTTCAGCACCGAGCGCTTGCAGCGCTGCTGTCACATCGCGCACCAGCGTTTCCGGCGCCGATGCGCCGGCGGTGATGCCGACGCAACGTTTATCTTTGATCCACTCAGGCTTCAATTCGGCGGCGCTGTCGATCCGATAGGCGGCGATGCCGCGGCGCTCCGCCGTTTCGCGCAAGCGATTCGAGTTGGAACTGTTGCGACTGCCGACGACGATCAACACATCGACTTCTTGCGCCAGCGCGCGCACCGCGTTCTGGCGGTTCTGCGTGGCGTAGCAAATATCTTCTTTTTTCGGCGACGAAATTTTCGGGAAGCGCCGATGCAATGCTTTGATGATTTGCGCCGCGTCGTCCTGCGACAGCGTCGTTTGCGTCACATAACCGAGACGCTCCGGGTTGCGCACTTGCAAACGTTCGACGTCGGCAACGGTTTCGACCAGATGAATCGCATCGCGCTCTTCGCATTGTCCCATTGTGCCTTCGACTTCCGGATGTCCGGCGTGGCCGATCATCACGATCTCGATGCCGGCCTGCGCCATTCGATTGACTTCGGTGTGCACTTTCGTCACCAGCGGGCAAGTCGCGTCGAACACCGTCAATCCGCGTTGCGCCGCTTCTTCGTAAACGCGCTTGGGCGTGCCGTGCGCACTGAAAATCACCGTCGCGCCGTCGGGTACTTCTTCAAGCGATTCAACAAAAATCACGCCTTGCGCTTTCAATCGTTTCACTACGTAAGTGTTGTGAACGACTTCGTGGCGCACATAAATCGGCGCACCGGCGCGCTTCAACACTTCTTCAACGATGGTGATGGCGCGGTCAACGCCGGCGCAAAATCCGCGCGGATTGGCAAGCAGAATTTTCATCGTCGATCGTCGTCTTCATAAACCGCGCGCTTGCGTTGCCGTAAGCCATCGACGATCAACAACGCTGCGCCCACGGTAATCGCGCTATCGGCGATGTTGAAAGCCGGATAAGACCATTGCTGATAATGAAACAACAAGAAGTCAGTCACTTTCCCCAGCGCGATTCGATCCCACAAATTGCCCAGCGCGCCGCCGATGATCAACGCCAGTCCCAAACTGAACCAACGGCTGCCGCTGCGCAACAAGAGCCACGCAAATACCAGACAGGCAACCACGCTGACGATCGCAAAAAACGAGCGTTGCCAACCGCCGGCGCCCGCCAGAAAACTGAAAGCGGCGCCGGTATTGAAAGTCAAAATCAAACTGAAGAAAGAAGTGACAGGCCGCACTTCGCCGTGGTAAAACGTTCCGACCACCCACCACTTGCTCAGTTGATCGAGCGCGATCACCAGCACGCTGACCAGCAGCCAACGGCTTTTGCGCCATTCGTAATGCGCGGCTTTCGACCACGGCGCGATATTTTGCTCAGGCATGGCGGCGCGCCTCGCCTTCGCCGAACAAGTTATCGACGCAGCGCCCGCACAGCGTCGGATGCGCGACATCGCGTCCCACATCGTGCCGCCAATGCCAGCAGCGCTCGCACTTGACGCCGGTCGATGGCGTTACCTCGATGCGCAGTTCTTTGCCTTTGACGATGCGCGCAGCAGAAGTAATCAACACGAAACGCAAATCGTCACCGAGCGTTTCAAACAGCGCGTAATCATCCGCCGCCAGCGTCAACGTCACTTCAGCTTGCAACGATGAACCGATGCCGCCGCCGACGCGCAGATTTTCCAATTCTTTCAACACCAACGCACGCACCGCCAAAAGGCGTTGCCATTTTTCCAGCAAGCGCGGCGCATTGGGGACTTTGGGGAAAGCATCTTCCCAACGCCGCACGAGGATGGTCGGGTCTTCGGGATGCACGATGCGCCACGCTTCTTCCGCCGTGAACGACAACACCGGCGCCATCAGTTTCAGCACGAGATCGCGGATGTGATAGAGCGCCGTTTGCGCCGAGCGCCGCGCCAAACTCGTTTTACCGGTGATGTAAAGACGGTCTTTCAACACGTCGAGGTAAAAGCCGCCCAATTCTTCCGAACAATACGTTTGCAGTTTTTGCACGACCGAGTGAAATTCATAC